>CAZJUL010000287.1:0-3903 GCA_964549095.1 uncultured Elusimicrobiaceae bacterium | reverse complement strand
CGCGTAGGAGGAATTTTCCGGCATGTTCAGGATGACCTGGAATTCGTTCTTATTGTCGAAAGGCAGCATTTTTATTTTCACTTTCCCGGCCAGGACCAGCGCCGCCGAAAGGATCACCAGCCCCAGCGTCGCCGCCAGCGAGCCGTAAAGGGCGGTTCTGCCGCTGAAAAGCCATTTCATCAGGCGCACATAGGCGTGGTCCACCGGCGAAAGCGCGGGCCTGGCGCAATGCGTTTTCGGCGGCCAGTTTTTAAGGATCAGCGCGAACATCCACGGGCTGACGATGAACGCCGCCCCCAGGGACAGGACCATCGCGGCGGACGCGCCGACGGGGATCGGCAGCATATAGGGCCCCATCATGCCGCTCACGAAAGCCATGGGCAGGATGGCCGCTATGACCGTTATGGTGGCGAGGATCGTCGGGTTGCCGACTTCGTCCACCGCGCGCAGGGCCGCCTGCCATTTCGGGCATTCGGGATCCAGCGTGCAATGCCGGTGGATATTTTCCACCACGACTATGGCGTCGTCCACCAGAATGCTGATGGAAAAGATCAGCGCGAACAAGGTGATGCGGTTGAGCGTATAACCGAACATATAATAGACCAGCAGCGTAAGCCCCAGCGTCACCGGCACCGCCACCATCACCACCAGCGATTCCCTCAGTCCAAGCGTGAAAGCTATCAGCAGCGCGACGGAAAGGGTCGCCAGCAGCATATGGAACAGAAGTTCGTCGGATTTTTCCCTGGCCGTCTCTCCGTAATTGCGCGTGACGGTCCAGGTCACGCCTCCGCCGACCACCCCGCCTTTCAGTTTTTCAAGTTTCGCCAGCACCTGGGCCGCCACGCGCGTGGCGTTGGCGCCCTTGCGCTTGGCCACGGTAAGCGTGACCGCGGGGAGCGGCGCGTTCTTTCCCTCGTAGATGGCGGCGTCGGCTTCTTCCTCGTCCCGCCCGTCAGTCACCTGCGCCACTTCCGAAAGCGGCACGGGGCGGCCGTCCCAGAGGCCGACTATGGTTTTCTTCAGATCGTCCGCGGTGCGGATGTAAGAATCGGTTTCCACCAGCACGGCTTCCTTCTCGCCGCTCAGGCTGCCTGCGGGCAGCCTGAGATTGGACTGGGTGATGATCCCGGCCAGCTGCAGCGGGGTGATACGCCGCTCCGCCAGTTTTTTCGGATCGAAATGGACGAGGAAAGCGCGTTTATGCCCGCCGATTATCGTCGTCTCCGAGACTTCCGGTATCGAGATTATCTCTTCGCGCACGGCCGCGGCCGTTCTGCGCAGCGCGAGCGCGTCCGCCTGCCCGCCGTGGAAAGTGAGCGCCAGGATCGGCACGTCGTCGATAGAGCGCGGTTTTATCAGGGGCTGGCCCGCGCCGAGGGGCATGAAATCCGCGTTCGAGGAGACTTTAGTGAAGATCCGCGTCATGGCCTCTTCGGCGTTCAGACCGACCTTGAAACGGACGATGAACATGGCGAAATTGGTTTCGGCGGTGGTGTAGACGTATTCCACTCCGGGGATTTCCATCAGTTTGCGCTGTCCCACGCTGGTAAGCCGGTCCTCCACTTCTTTGGCCGGCGCGCCGGGGAAAGGAACGATAATATCGAACATCGGCACTGAGATCTGTGGTTCCTCCTCGCGCGGCAGCATGACCGCGGCGAAGACGCCCAGCAGCAGGCTGGCCAGCGCCAGCAGCGGGGTTATCCTGGAACGTATAAAGGCGTTTGCGATATGCCCGGCGAGACCCATTTTAGGATTAGCGCTCATTTTGATCCTCCCGATAAGGCCGCGCTTATCTCGGCGATCCTGGCGCCGTCTAAATTGCCGGAAACGAACATCAGCGCGGCATAGTAGGAATGGAGCCTGAAAACGGCCTCGGTCCTCGCGGCGCGGGCGCTCATCAGCGCCGCCTCGGCGCGCACCACTTCCAGCACGCTCTGGCGTCCCTGCCGGAACATCGGTTTGAACAGCTCCAGCGAGCGCCGCGCGTTATCTTCGGCTTCCTCCGTCCGCGGGAGGACGGCCTTTGCGCTTTCATAGCCGCGGTAGTATTCCGCTATCAGCCCGGCGGCGGCGTCGCGCATGGCCCGCGCCGAGTTTTCGGCCCGGGTTTTCTCCGCCGCTTTTTCTTCTACGCGGGCACCGCGGGTGAAGTCTCCGAACGGTATAGTCATGCTTACGCCCGCCATATGCCGGAACGGGTTGGCGGAAAAATCTTTCGTATCGGTCTGCACGCCGGCGAAAGCGCCTATCTGCGGCAGCGTGGAATTGCTTTCCATGTTTTTGGCTATTTCCGCGGCCTCGCTCTGCAGCCCGGCGGCCGTTATGTCGCCGCGCCTCTTCTCAAGGCCGCTCAAAAGTTCCTGTTCGTCAGGGAGCGAATACGGAGGCCGCGCCAGCGCGCCGGACGGAGTTACCGCGGCCCCGGCTTCGCCGCCCATAAGCACGTTTATCGAGGCGGCGGCCGCCCGCGCTTCGCCGGCGAAGCCGGTTTCCGCGGCCAGCGAACTCAAAACAGCCTGCGCCGCGTAATAGTCCGAACCCAGCACCAGGCCTTTGTCTTTCAGGCGGTCGGCCGCGGCAAGTTCGTCCCTGGTGGAAGCCGCCGTTTCTCCGGCAAGGCGGGCCAGTTCGGTTTTAAGCAGCAGCATGAGGTATTTCTGCGTGGTTTCGAAAGCCGTCCCCTTTTCCGCAAAACCGTATACCGCGCGGCCCTGCGCGGCGGCTATTCCGGCAAGTCTGCGCGAATCGCGGATCCTGAATCCGGTGAAGAGCGGCACGCTCAACTCCAGACTGCTGGAAAAATTCGCCATAGGCGAAGGTTCATTCAGCTTATCCAGGGCAAAATCATCCATTGTGAACGCTTTCTGGCGCAGCAGCGAGCCGAACACGTAGACGGGATCGTCGCCGCGCGTCGCCTCGGAACGGAAACGCAGGCCGGGCAGGCGCATCGCGGCGGCGCGGCGCGACGCGGCCCCGGCCCGGGAGATCTCCGCGGCGCGGCTTTTAAGTTCATAACTGTGCTCCACGCTTCCCGCGACGGCGTCCGCAAGCGAGAGTGCGGCGCCGCTCCACGCCGACGAGGCGCTTGAGCAGCACAAAAACGCCGCGATAACCGGTTTTGTTATCTTCATATATCGGACTATTTAACGCCGAGCACGTCGGCGATGGCTTTCTCCAGATGTTCTTTCGGCAGGGCGCCGCGCACGACCTGCGGCTTGCCGGACACGGGTATGAAAAGCAGGGTCGGGATGCTTTGTACGCCGAACATGGCGGAAAGCTGCTGTTCCTCCTCGGTATTTACTTTATATATATCCAGCTTCCCGGCATATTTCTCCGCCAGTTCGGCCAGCGTAGGGGAAAGCATCTTGCACGGGCCGCACCAGACGGCGTAAAAATCCACTATGCAGGGCTTCGCCCCGGCGAACTTCCAGTCTTTGTTGGCTTCAAAATCAAAAACCTTTGTTTTAAAAGAAGCCAGTGTCAGGTTTTCCATAATTCCTCCCGTGAAGTAAGGATAAAGGATTAGGGCTAAAGGCTAAAGGGCAGAAAAAAACCATTATGTTTTCCTTATTTCGTCCTTAGTCCTTAAGCCTTTATCCTTTAGCCTTATACCATCTCCATTAATTAGATGCGTCCGGAGACCAAAAGGATTCGCCTGATTGGAGGAAAAGCGGGGTGTCAGCGGAAATCCGAGAGCTGTTTTTTCAGCAGCAGCCTGGCGCGGTGCAGCCTGGCTTTCAGGGCCGGGACGGTGACCTTGATACGCGCGGCCGCCTCGGAGTTGGACAGGCCTTCGATGTCGCAGAGAGTGATGGCGAGCCGGTAACCGGCCGGCAGGGAGGCCAGCGCCCCGCTTACCGCGCGCGAAAGCTCGTTTTTAAGGGCGTTTTCATTTACGCAGGA
>CAZJUL010000286.1:0-3904 GCA_964549095.1 uncultured Elusimicrobiaceae bacterium | reverse complement strand
AACCGGCGGGCCAGCTCACCGGCCAGCGCGGCGTCCGGGTCCCGGGCCAGGAAATCCTCGTTCGTGAACGGCACGGGCGCGTGCCGGTCCAGCACGCACAGCCGCTTTGAAAGCGCCGCTTCAGCGGCGCCGGAGGCGACCTTGGTCAGCAATTTGTCCTTGGCGGCCTGCGCCGGGTCGGCGGCCGCGGCCAGCACGTTCTCTAGCGCGCCGTAGGCGGACAGCAGCTTGACGGCGCCTTTCGGGCCTATGCCCGCCACGCCGGGCACATTATCGGAGGAATCGCCGGTCAGGGCCAGGTAGTCCGTTATCTGCGAAGGTTTGACCCCGAATTTGGCCGCGACGTCCTCCGCGCCCTGGAAGTCTTCTGATTTACCGTCCCAGAGTTTCACGCCGTCGCGGACCAGCTGCGCGGCGTCCTTGTCGCCCGTCACTATTACTACCTGCGCCCCGTCTGCCGAAAACCTTTCGGCGAGCGTGGCGATTATATCGTCGGCTTCGAAGCCGGGTAAAGCGACGGCCTTCAGGCCCACGGCGCCGGGCAGTTCGGGCGCCGCCCTGAGCTGGCCTATAAGCCCTTCTTCCAGCTCCTTCCTGTTGGCCTTGTATTCAGGGTAAAGGTCGTCGCGGAAGGTTCTGCCGGGGGAATCGAAGCAGACGGCGGCGTAATCCGGCTTATGCTCTTTTATTATTTTCAGGAGCAGCCGCAGAAAGCCGAAAAGGGCGCCGACCTCTTCGCCTTTGGAAGTGGAAAGTTTGGGCAGGGCGTGGTAGCTGCGGTGCAGGAAAGCGTGCGCGTCAATGATGAAAACTGTTTTGTCTGGCATTGGGAGGAAAAAACCGGCGGAAGTCGAAGGGCAGGCCGGAAGTTCCGGCTCGCCGCGCCGCGTAGCCCGCCTCCCGCCGTTCAGGCGGAAGGCGTTTTCGGCGTCTTCTTTACGCCAGCAGGCCGTCCAAACGGCGCTTCAGTTCTTCTTTGGGCTGGAGGCCGCGCATTTCGTGCACCGCTTTCCCGCCCTTGAACAGCATTATGGTGGGAATGGCCGAGATCTTGTAATTCGCCGAGCTGTCGGGGCACTCGTCGGTGTTGACCTTGCAGACCTTCACTTTGCCGGCGTATTCGGCGGCCAGCTCTTCTATCAGCGGGGCTATCATCTTGCAGGGCCCGCACCAGGGCGCCCAGAAATCCACCAGCACGGGCAGGTCGCTTTTGAGGACTTCCTTTTCGAAATTCTCGTCGGTCAGCTGTATCTCGTTGGACATTTTATTTTCCCCCCTGTGTTCTGCGGTCTCTTACATTCAGGGGACAGTCCCTATTCTACCGCTCGCTGCGCTCGCCGGTAAATAGGGACAGTCCCCGGACTCATCCCCCGCTCACTTCCAATATTATAAGACTTAAATTTTCTTGTCAAGCAGGTATCTTATCTCTTTCCACAGCTCGTCTATGTCCACCGGCTTGGAGAAAAAAGACACCCCGCCGGCCAGCACGGCTTCAGCGCGGTCGGCGGGCTCGGTGTACTTGGCCGAAATGAAGACCACCGGCACTTTTTTCAGGCGCGCGGAGTCCTTGATGGTGCGCAGCAGCTCCACGCCGTGCATGTCCGGGAGCTGTACGTCCAGTATTATCAGGGAGGGCACGGTCTTGGAAAGCACCGCCAGGGCCTGGTGGGCGGTTTCAGCCACCGCCACGCTGACTTCCAGTTCTTTGAGCTTCAGACCGTCCTTGAGGGTTTCTATGAAATTCTTGTCGTCGTCAACTATGAGGATGTGGGTTTTCATTAATCTCCTGCTAAATCTTCACAAGCCGTAGGCCAGCCGCTCCACCAGCACCGGCGGCAGCCCGGTCTTGTTCATCAGCTCCTGGGTCTTGGCCACGTTATAGTCCACGCGGAAGATCTCGAAGCTCTTTTTCTGGGAATCGTAGAGGCCGACCGCCGCGCGGGGGTTGCCGTCCCTGGGCTGGCCTACCGAGCCGGGGTTGAGGATATAGCGGAGCCCGCCCACCAGCATTTTGGACATCGGCCTGAGGAAATCCGTTTCCGGGGCCTGGTCCTCCACCTGCCGGAAATACAGCGGCATGTGGCTGTGCCCGATGAAGCAGGGCGAGGTTTCCCAGTACGGCAGGTTCTCAATGAACTGCAGTTCGCTAAGCACGTATTCCGTCAGCGGCTTCCTGGGCGAGCCGTGCACCAGCGTGAAATCGGGCGTTTTAACGGTTTCGGGCAGGTTGGCCAGCCAGGTCTGCTCCGCCCCGGAAAGGTTGCACCTGGCGTAAAGTATGGCGGCGATGGCGTTGGCGTTGAACCACTTCATGTCCATCTTGCCGACGGCGGCGGCGTCGTGGTTGCCCATCACTATGTGCAGGTTCTCCAGGCCCATCACGGCCCTGACGCATTCCGCCGGCTGGGGGCCGTAGCCCACCATATCCCCGCAGCAGATGTAGGCGCCGGCCTTGTTCTTCTTGAAAAAAGCGAGCGCCGCCTTCAGGGCTTCGTAATTACCGTGCACATCCGAAAAGACGCCGTAGATCATAAAATTTTACGCGTTAAGCTCAGCTTTGCTTTTGCCGCCGCTGTCGGCCAGGGCCGAGGCCCTCTTCAGGTCCACCGAGATGAGCTTGGACACCCCGAGCTCTTCCATCGTGACGCCGTACAGCACGTCGGCGGCCTCCATGGTGCGCTTGTTATGGGTGATGACTATGAACTGGGTGGTGCCGCAGAATTCCCTGAGCAGCCGCACGAAGCGCTCCACATTGGCCTCGTCCAGCGGCGCGTCGGCCTCGTCCATCACGCAGAACGGGGACGGGTTGACGCAGAAGAAGCTGAAAAGCAGGGCCAGCGCGGTGAGCGCCTTTTCGCCGCCGGAGAGCTGGGAGATGCTGACCAGTTTCTTGCCCGGGGGATGGGCCAGGATCTCCACGCCGGTCTCCAGGATGTTGTCCGGCATGGTCAGTATCAGGTCCGCCTCGCCGCCGTTGAAGAGCAGGCCGTAGATCTGCTTGAAATGGACCTTGACCTTGTCGTAGGTCAGCTTGAAATTCTCCATCGTGGTGTCGTTGATCTTGGAGATGGCGGACCGCAGGTCGCCCTTGGCCTTGTTCAGGTCGGCCACCTGGGAATTCATGAAATTGAACTTGTTGACCAGCGCGTCGTATTCTTCCGGCGCGGTCATGTTCACGGCGCCCATGTTCTCGATGCGCTTTTTAAGGAACTTGACCCTTTCGCCGTCCACCTCTATGGCCCCGTATTTCGCGGCTGCTTCTTCGGCCGTGGCGTTCCACTCTTCGGCCAGGCGGCGGGTAACGTCGTCGGCGCGGGTCTTCAGCGTGTTCAGCTGCAGGTCGATCTCGATCTTCTTCTTTTCGCACTCGGTCTGTATGTCTTTGGAATCCCTTAAATTGGTATTAAGCCGGCCCAGGTCGGCCAGGAGGGCGTTAACCTCTTCCTCCATTCCCTTGCCTATCACTTCTTTCTCGGCCAGCTCGTTCATCACTTCCAGCAGGCGCTTCTTCGCCTCTTCGGTCTCGGCCGCGTAGCGCGCCAGGCGCGCGGCCTGTTCGGCCTTCTCGGCCACGGCGCGCTCGCGCTCGGCCGCCTGCCCGGCCAGCTGCTCTTCCAGGCGGCCCAGCTCGCCGCGGGACAGCTCCAGGTTCTTCCTGTGGTTCTCCAGGTTGGCCTTCCTGCCGCCCAGCTCTTCCTTGTGCTTGGAGCGGGCCTCGTGCAGCGAGTCCTTCTTCCCGCTCAGGGCGGCCATTTCGGCGCGCTTCGCCTCGCAGGCCCTGCGGGCTTCGTCTATCCGGCCGTTCAGCTCCGACAGCAGGCCCTCGGCGGCGGCCAGGGTGGCCTCGGTCTTGGCCGTTTCGGAAGCCGTGAAATTCAGGTTGCCGGCGTTCACCCCGGCTTCG
>CAZJUL010000285.1:0-3921 GCA_964549095.1 uncultured Elusimicrobiaceae bacterium | reverse complement strand
ACCATCTTCACCGGCGAGGACGGAGCCAAGCTCAACTACCAGAAGCCCGACCAGGTGGACCTGCGCAAACTGACCTTGAAAGAGCTGGAAGAGATCTATAACAGGAAGCCCTGCCCGTTCCCGGCGGGCTCGATGGGCCCCAAGGTTAAGGCGGTCATTGAATTCCTGAAGGGCGGCGGCTCTGTCGCCTATATCACGAAGACCGAGCTGTTCGAGGAAACGCTGAAGGGCACGGCCGGCACTACCGTCACCAGGGAATAGGGGACGCTGCTTCCTAACTTCCTAACTTTTGATAGCGGGCGCGGGCAGGACGAGGAATTTAAGGCTTCTATGAAAAAGATCAAGACTTTACAGTGCATCAACTGCGGCAGGGACCACAAGCTCACCGAGGTCAAGTACACCTGCGCCTCCTGCGGCGGCAACCTGCAGGTCTTTTACGATTACAACCTCATCAAGAAGCGCCTGAATTACGAGGTCCTGAAAGACAACCACGACCTGAGCATGTGGCGCTACATGGAAATACTGCCGCTGGCCGGCTTCAGGATGATACCCCCGGTGCAGGTGGGCTGGACGCCGCTTTACAAAGCGGAGCGGCTGGGCAACTCGGTAGGCGTACCCAATCTTTACATCAAGGACGACGGCCGCAACCCCAGCGCGTCCTTCAAGGACCGGGCCAGCGCGGTGGTGATAGCCCGGGCCCGCGAGCTGAAAGAGAAGGTCATAACCACGGCCTCCACGGGCAACGCCGCCTCCTCGCTGGCCTGCCTGACCGGCAGCCTGGACATGAAAGCCGTCATCTTCGTGCCGGAAACCGCACCCGCGCCCAAAGTGGCCCAGCTGCTGGTGTTCGGCGCGGAGGTCATAATGGTCAAAGGCACCTACGACGACGCGTTCGACCTGTGCCTGAAGGCCGCGGCCGAGTACGGCTGGTACAACCGCAGCACCGGCATCAACCCCTTCACCCGCGAGGGGAAAAAGACCTGCGCCTTCGAGATCTGCGAACAGATGAAATGGGAAACCCCCGACAAGGTGTTCGTCTCCGTGGGCGACGGCAACATCATCAGCGGCATGTGGAAGGGCTTCGTGGAATTCCACCGGCTGGGCATCATAGAGAAGCTGCCCCAGCTGATAGCCGTCCAGGCCGAAAAATCCGACGCGGTCAAACGGGCTTTCGAGAGCGGCACCGAAATACAGCCGGTGTCCGGCGTCACCATAGCCGACAGCATCTCCGTGAGCGTGCCGCGCGACGGCATGTCCGCCGTTATGGCCATACGCGACTCGGGCGGCTTCGCCGTTTCCGTGACCGACACGGAGATACTCACCGCCATCCCGGAGATAGCGCGCGGTTCCAACGTTTTCGCGGAGCCGGCGGCCGCCGCCACCTTCGCCGGCCTGAAAAAAGCCGTGAAAGAGGGCAAGATAAAGGACAGCGAATCGGTGGTCCTCCTTATAAGCGGCAACGGCCTGAAGGACGTGCAGAGCGCCGTGAAGGCCTGCGGCCAGCCCTACCATATCAACCCCGATATGGACGAGCTCAAGAAGCTGGTAGCGGAAAAGAAGCTGGGCTAAGCCCTGAAACCGCCCGGTCTTCCCCGGGTTTTACCCGTAACCCCCGTTTTCCCATTGATTTTGCTCAATAGGCCCTTCGGACCCCCCGAATGGGCCAAATACCGCCGCCCTGGTAGTCCCAAAGCCTCTTATTAAAGGAATATATTTAACCTATAATTTAGTTGTGAGCCACTCCTTTGTGAATTCAACAGCAAAATCAGCGGAGGTAAATCAAGAATGAACAAGAAATTAGTCGCAGCATTGATAGCCCTCGGCTTCGCGGCTTCCGCGAGCGCCGAAGTGAACTTTGACCAGGGCGTAGATTCCAAGAGCGTCGCGAAGGACGCGTCCTCGATAGAAATGAAGTGGAACGACGGCCCGTACTGGGGCAACAATCCTTATCACGGCCCTTCGCCGCACCACGTGAGCTATTCCCGCGATTGCCATACCTTTACCTTCGGCAGCGGCAGCAGCGTGATGTCCGAGAGAGTGTATCTCGACAGCACCGAATGGGTGGAAGAGTGCCATTACGTACCGGATCCGCCCCCGCCGCATAACCCGAACCATCCGCCCAAGCCCCCGATGCCCGGTCATCACCCCAAGTCGATAGATTCCGCGATGGGTTCGGTGGACACCAAGGGTATGCAGTGCCATCAGCGCCCCGGCCAGGTGTTCCGCCGCACCGCGCAGATCAGCATCCCCGCGCGCCAGCTGTTCCCCTGGGAAACCGAGCGCTTCGAAGTCTGCCTGAACGGCCCCTACATGGACCTCGACATTGAAAAGCAGGCCTACAACTACAGCGTGCACTCCATCGGCGATTACGATGTGCGCTACGAGCTTACCCCGAACAACAAAGTCGCGATGTCCCCGGACAAAGACGGCCTGTCCAACGGCGGCTTCAGCGTAGCCAACGGCCGGTTCGCCTTCCAGGTCAACGACAGGTGGGGCGGCGAATACGCGGGCGAAAAGGTCGCCGTGCGCGCAGAGCTGTACAAGGACGGCTTCTGGTTCTTCGACAGCTACAAGGGCAAGAAAGAATTCACGTTCGACGCGGCCAGGGGCTACAGCCTGGACTTCGCGGAAGGCGAACTGGACAATTCCAAGTCCTTCAGCGCGGACTTCGATCCCTCCAAGTCCTTCGACGTCGGCGACATAACCAAGGGTTCCACCAAGTATTACATTAAGTGGAGCTTCCGCCGCATAGGCAGCATCTCCACCGGCGAATGGATAGAGAAAGGCAAGACCGACAAGATAGAAGCGAAGTAACTCTTAAGGTCAGACAAAAGGACCCGTCCGCCCCAGGCGCGACGGGTTCTTTTTTTGCCCGAACCAGCCCCGCAAAAAACAGCACGGGATGTGGTATAATTTTCCAATGAAGAACACCGCAATGTTCCTGTCAGTTCTTTTAGCTGCCGCCGCGCCCCGGATATACGCAGCGGACCCCGTAAATCCCGACCAGCCGCAAACCCGGATCTCCACGGAAGAAGTCGAGACCGGCGAGACCGGGGAACTGCCGCGGGGCGAAGCCGTCCCCCATGCGCCGGAAGACGCGGGCACCCAGCCCGGAACCTCCCAGCTACAGCAGCAGCCGGCCCCGGAAACTCCTCCGGCGAACACGCCTGACAAGCAGCACGCGGATCTTGTGGACGCTCCCCCCGTACAGGACCTTGAAAGCCCGGCCGAAGACCAGGAGGTAACGGAGCGGTTCGACCTGGCGGCCGCCTGCAAGCGCACGCAATGCAGGACCCTGCTGGCGGGCTCGCCGTTCGCGGGCCAGAAACCCAACCCGGTCTTCTGGACCAACCTGACAAAACAGTGCAAGGCGAAACCGCACCTCCTCATCATCGCGGATATGGGCTATGTACCGTCCCAGATGCGCCGGGCCGGGTTCTCCGGGCGCGACACCGCCCTCTGGTACTCGCTGTCGCGCACCTACATAGGGGCTAACTGGTCGCCGGAAGAGGACCCGCAGATGATGGCATTGTCCAAGATCCGGGGCCAGATCCACGACTGGTGGAGCCGGTACGTACAGGAAGTCCAGAAGGTGATGCTGGCCGCCCCGGGGACTACCGCCGTCATCGTCACGAACGACGGCAAGGACCGCCTGGGAGACTCGCTCGGGCGCGCCACCTACAAGAACCTGCGCCTGCCAAGCAGCCGCGTCTCGCTGGGCAACACCCTGCCCGAATAGGCCCACCGGGCCGCAAACCCGGCCGCACAAGAACCCGCCGCTAACCCCGGCGGGTTCTTTTTTGCCCAACTGGCACTGGAGCGGGTGGCGGCGGAGATGGCGAGGAAGGCCGTCGCGAGGCCCGAGCTTGCATAAGCGCGAGGGCCGAGTGAGGAGGCGAGCCACGGTGTGGCGAGCCGTGC
>CAZJUL010000284.1:0-3976 GCA_964549095.1 uncultured Elusimicrobiaceae bacterium | reverse complement strand
GCCGCTTTTCGGAGGTCTTTTCATTCGCCGTCTCCAAACCGGCGCCGGGGCGCAAAGCGGCGCCCGCCCCCAAACTGCCCAGGAACCTGGCTGTGAAAGGCGGCAAGCCGCTCGCCTGGGAAAAGAGCCCCGCCATTAAATACTACCGGGTGCAGGTGGCCGGCTCAAAAGATTTCTCGGACCCCGTGGCGGACGATTACACCGATAAGAATTCTTTCCCGACCGCCGGCCTGCCGCTGGAGTACGGGGCGACTTATTACCTGCGCCTGATGGGCGCCGGAAGCTCGGCCGCCGGGCCCTGGTCCGAGCCGTGCGAAGTGTGGATAGGTCAGCCGCGCTGAGGATACGATGAAAAAAGTGCCGGTAAAAACGCCCGCTCCGCCGTTCCAGGCCCGCAGCCTGGCCGCGGCCGCGCTGCTGTTCTGCCTCGGCTCTCTTCTGCCCGGCGCTGCCGTCGCCGTGCCGGCCAGCCCCTCCCTGGTAGAGGTTTCACAGCCGGACGGCTCGAAGTTCCGCCTGGCCCTTAAGGGCGACGAATTCTACCACCGCCACGAGGACGATAAGGGCTACACCATTTTAAAGGACACCTCCACCGGCGCCTGGTTCTACGGTGAAAAGGACCCCGCCGGCGGCCTTAAAGCCGGAAAACATAAAGTAGGCGCGGCCGATCCCGCGAAGGCCGGGCTTAAGAAGCACCTGACGGACGCGCAAGGCGTGGCGCGCGCGAAGGCCCTGCGGGACGAGAGGAACTATTCGCCGCGCTTCCACGTGGCCGGCGTGCGAACCGTTACCGGCGCAGAGTCGCCTAAAAAGGCCACCATACTCACCGGCACTATGCGGAACCTGGTCATCCTGGCCGCGTTCTCGGACCTCCCCTCCACCTTTACCCAGGCCCAGTTCAACAGCCTGTTCAATACGGTCGGGTATACCACTGACGGGGCCGTGGGGTCGGTAAAAGATTTTTACAGCCAGGTGTCCTATAATAAGCTCCTGGTCGAGTCCACGGTCTTCCAGTGGGTCACGCTGCCGCACGGTTACTCGTATTACGGCGCGAACGACTTTTCCGGCAACGACGTCAATCCGCGGCAGATGGTGATCGACGCCATAAACGCCGTTGATGCGGCCGGGTTCAATTTCGCGGACGTGGACGGGAATAACGACGGCCAGGTGGACGGCCTCACCATCATCCACTCGGGCCGGGGAGAAGAGTCCGGCTACAATGACACGGACTATATCTGGTCCCACCAATGGGCTCTCGCCTCCGCGGTGACGAAAGACGGCAAAACGATGCAGACGTACCATACCGAGCCCGAAGTGCGGGGGGACGACGGCGATCCGGCCGGCATTACGCGCATAGGCGTTATCTGCCACGAGAACGGGCATTTTCTCGGCCTGCCTGACCTTTACGACTACGACGGGAGCAGCCGCGGGGCCGGGCAATTATGCCTTATGGCCGGCGGTTCCTGGAATGGCGCGCTGGGCGACGGAGCTTCCCCCGCGCACATGAGCGCCTGGTGCAAGAAGTACCTGGGCTGGGCCACCGCCACACAGGTGTCGACCTACGGGACCAAGACGCTCCCGAGGATACAGGACAACGATACGGCCCTATACCTTTTCCGCAACGACAACTTCGGCGCTAACGAATATTTCCTGATGGAGAACAGGCAGGGCTACGGCTTCGACTCCCAGCTCCCCGGCAGCACCAGGGGGATACTGATCTGGCACGTGGACGAGGACGTCCCGGAGGGCCCCTACGGCGGCTATAACGAGGACGAGACGCATTACCTGGTGGACCTGGAGGAGGCCAGCGGCACCCAGCACCTGGAGCAGGACACGAATTCCGGCGACGATTACGACTACTTCCGCTCCAACAACCTGGCCAGCTTCACCGATACCGGCACCCCGCACAGCCGCAGCTACCTGGGCTATAACCTCGGCCTCCCGATACAGAGCATCTCGGCCAGCGGCGTGACGATGAGCTTCACTATTCCCGACGAGACCAACCCCACCGCGATAGCTACAGTATACGACGGCGCTACGGCCGGTTCCGACATCGCCAAGACCGGCGCCTCGACGGAGCTTTCCGCCAACTGGACTCCGTCTTCCGATCCCGAAACCGGGCTGAAGGCTTACTGGTACGCCATCGGCACCGTCATAGGCGCCACCAATTTAACCGGCTGGAGGAACAACGGCCTGCTTACCTCCACCACCACTACCGGCCTGAGCCTGACCCACGGCGTCACTTATTATTACACCGTGAAAGCGGTGAATAATATGGATATGGAGTCGGGCGTCACCAACTCCAACGGCCAGTGGGTGGATATAGCCATGCCTTCCGGCGTCCCCTATGTCTACGACGGCACCGGCTCCGACATAACCTATACCCGGTCCCAGACCGCGCTTTCGGCCAACTGGGGGGCTTCCCCTTCCGGCGGTATCGCTAAATACTGGTACGCTGTCGGCACCACCCCCGGCGCCACTGATAAAGTTCCCTGGACCGACAACAGCCTGAACCTGTCGGTGACAAAGACCGGGCTTTCGCTTGCCGACGGCGCCACCTATTATTTCGCCGTCAAGGCGCAGAACTCCATGAGCTTTGAGTCCGGGGTTACGGTTTCCAACGGACAGAGGGTGGACGTCTCCAGCCCGACGGCGCGGGTGCTGATCTCTTCGCCCCTGCCGGCCAAGGCCGGCCTGCTGAGCCTGAAGCTGGTGACGGCCGAGGCCAACGGCCTCAGCGGCAACCCGTCCCTTTCCCTGACACCGCCTGGCGGCGCGGCCATCACCATACCGCTCACCTTCCTGGTCTCTTCCACCTGGACGGGCTCCGCTTACATAGAATCCTTCTACTCGACCGGTACCGCGTCCTTCAGCTTCAGCGCTTCCGACCCGGCGGGCAATACCGGGACGCAGATAATAACCGGCTCTACTTTCACCATCGACACCTCGGTAAACGGGACTTCCGGCGGGGCCGTAGTGAACAGCGACACCACCACGGTCACCGTCCCGGCCGGCGGCTACAGCGGCAGCCTGCTGATAACGATCTCCACGGTGGCCGCCTCCAGGACCCAGGCCGCCGACGCCGCCGCCACCGACTCCTACCCGATCTATACCAGCAACCTGACGCGCGAGTTCTCGGCCAGGGACGCCGCGTCCGGCGCGCCAGTGTCCAGCTTCAGTTCCCCGCTGACCCTGAAGATGTATTACCCGGACGCCGATAACGACGGGCACATAGACGGTAATTACATCCTGGAAAGCCTGGCCCGCTTCTACCTGCTGGACGAAACCCTGAACGTCTGGACCCAGGTTGCCGACGCCGTGCCCAGTTCCTCCGGGAATTATTTCACCGTCCAGACCCCGCATTTCTCCGTGTACACCATCAGGTACCTCGATGTTTCCCGGCTGGGAATGGCGACCGTCAAGGCGTATCCCAACCCCTGCTATTTCGACAAGGCGCCTTTCGAGCTGCGCATAGAAGGCGCGCCGATGGACGCGGCCGAGCCGAAGGTATACCTTTATAACACGGCCGGCGAGCTGGTGCGCACGCTGTCCATAGGCGACGGCATAGACTCCGTCACGAAAAAAGCGGTATGGAACGGGAAGCTGAAGGGCGGCGGCAAGGCGGCCAGCGGGCTTTATATGTATGTGATGAAAACCTCCAATTACGGCACGGCCAGCGCCCCCGGCGGGCGGGCCCCGGGAACCCGGTCTGATATGAGAAAGATAGTCGGGCTAATGACGGCTGCGGTCATAGCGGGCCACGCGGCGCCGGCGCTTTGCGCCGACGCCGGAGGCGAAGCCGCGTCTTTCCTCAAGATAGACGCGGGCGCCCGGCCGGCCGCAATGGGCGGCGCATTCACCGCCATAGCCGACGACGCTTCCGCGGTTTTCTATAACCCCGCCGGCACCGGCCTGCTGAACACTAACCACGTGATGCAGGCCGGTGCCGGCGGGGTTATAGAAAACCGCGGAAGCG
>CAZJUL010000283.1:3375-3979 GCA_964549095.1 uncultured Elusimicrobiaceae bacterium | reverse complement strand
CGGTATTTCACGGCCAGCAGCGCCTCGGCGTATTTGGTGGCTATGCCGAAGACGCCCGTCAGCCACATCCAGAGCACGGCGCCCGGCCCGCCGGCCGCCACGGCCGTGGCCACGCCCACAATGTTCCCGGTGCCTATGGTCGCGGCCAGCGCCGTGGTCAGCGCGCCGAAATGCGAGATGTCGCCTTCACCCTCGTTCGTCCGGCTGAAAGAAAGCTTTATCGCCTTCGGCAGGTAGCGCTGTATGAGGCCCAGCCTGAAGGTGAGGTAGATATGCGTGCCGAAAAGGAGGATGATGAGCGGCGCGCCCCAGACGGCGGAGCTGGCTTTTTCAAGCAGGGCGTTCAGATTTTCCATCCGTGAATTTTAGCTTAAAACCGGGGGGCGCGGCTACCTGTAAACGGCCGGTCCTTTGGTTTTCCGCGCGGCGCTTTTTGCCGCCGACGCCCATAAAGGTATAATAGCGAAATGGCCGGAAGGCCAGGTCCGGAGATTTTTAAAGGGCGATGAAAAAAACAATATTCCTCTTACTCTTTTCCCTGGCGCCGGGCGGGGCGTCCGCGAAAGACGGCCAAAAGGACGCGCGGGATTTCCGCGAGGAAACC
>CAZJUL010000283.1:0-3365 GCA_964549095.1 uncultured Elusimicrobiaceae bacterium | reverse complement strand
CCATCTACTTCGTGATGACCGACAGGTTCGCGGACGGCGACGCGGGCAATAACGACCTTTACGGCGACGAATACAGGCCGGGCAACCTGAAATACTACCAGGGCGGGGACTTCAAGGGGCTGATAAAGAACCTGGGCTATATCAGGGATATGGGTTTCACGGCTGTCTGGATAACGCCTCCCGTGATGCAGCCTCCCGGCCGCTATTTGAACCTGGACGGCTCTTACGACGCGGCCGGCTACCACGGGTACTGGGCCTGGGATCTTTCAAAGATAGACCCGCACCTGGAATCGAAAGGCGCCTCTTACGCGCAGCTGATCAAAGCCGTGCACGCGAAGAAAATGAAATTGATACAGGACGTGGTCGCCAACCACGGGCACGGCGGCTATGTCCACCCTTCCGTGCGCTGGTACAAGGACAAGGGGAAGGTGTTCGGCCTCGGGAAAACTTTTGACTACGACGACGACAAACAGAACTGGTTCCGCCACAGCGGCCCGGCGATAGCTGACCTGCTGGACCTGAACGAGGACAACCCGGAAACGGTGAAATGGCTGACGGATATCTACAAGGGCTACCAGGACCTGGGCGTGGACGCTTTCAGGCTGGACACCGTAGTCTGGATGAAGCACGACTTCTGGAAAACCTTCACCGCGGAGCTGCACGCGAATAAAAAAGACTTCTTCATATTCGGCGAGGCCTGGACCAACGCCGATTTCGGCCTGCTGGCCGGCTACACGCACCTGCAGCCGGGCGACCCGATGAACTCCGGGATGAGCGTGCTGGATATGCCCGGCTCGTCGATGGGGACCTGGGGCCGGTTCGAAGAGATCTTCAAAGGCGGGGATTACGCCAAAGCGGACGAGGTGTTCGCGCACGATCCGGAATACAAGGACGCTACCTACCTGGTGACTTTCCTGGACAACCACGACAAGCCGCGGTTCAACGCGCCCGCCTGGGACGGAAGCCCGGCCTCCTCGGAGCAGTACTTCGACGCGCTGAACCTTTATTTCACCGCGCGCGGCATTCCCTGCGTCTACTACGGGACCGAGGCCAGAATGCCCGGGGGCAGCGACCCCGACAACAGGAAATACCTCGGGCCCGCGGGTATAAAGGCCGCCAGGAAAGACCCGGTCTATCTCCATCTGAAGAAGCTCAACGCCCTGCGCCGCTCCAACCCGGCCCTCCAGAAAGGCGCGCAGACCAGGCTCTTCGCCGGAAAGGACCAGTACGGTTTCAGGAGGGATCACAAAGGCGAAGCGGTTTTCGTGTTCCTGAATAAAGCCGCGGACGCCGCCGCCGTGGCGCTTGATACGGTCCCGGACGGGAAATACACCGACCTTTTCAGCGGCGAAACTTTTACCGTGAAGGGCCCGCTTTCGCTGACCATACCGGCCCACGGGCTGCGCGCTCTGACCGCCGGTTCCGTTAAAGGAAAGCCCTGGAAATACTGACGGCCCATCCCTTTTTCCGGAGGTTTGACATCAAAGGCCGAATATTATAAATTTAGAGACGGAAACAGCGGGGGAGATAATTTAAGCAGACATAATAAATGAGAACGCTCGGGCGGCACCTGATAGCTGAACTTTACGGCTGCGACAAAAAGTCCCTGTCGGCCGTCGATAAAGTGCAGGGCGTTATGATCGCCGCGGCAAAAGCGGCGAACGCCACCGTCATAGACTCCGTCTTCCACCGCTTCAGCCCCTGGGGCGTATCGGGGGTAGTGGTCATAGAAGAATCGCATTTCGCCATCCACACCTGGCCGGAACACGGCTACGCCTCGGTGGACCTTTTCACCTGCGGGGCCGGGACCCGGCCCTGGGCGGCGTTCGAGAGGCTGAAAAAAGATTTCAAAGCGGCCTATTTCAGCGTGATAAAGCTGGAGCGCGGCCTTATGTCAAAACAGGCCCTGCCCGGCGGGCTCCCCTGCCGGCTGAAAATACCAGTTACAAGGGCAGGCTGGACGAAGGGGAATCTCCCGCCCAAAGGCGGCTGGTCGGTAGGGCTGTGCGCGCCCCCTAAACGGCGTTCCGCCCCCGGGGGCCGCTCCAAATGAAAAAACCCGACGACCTGCAGAAAGGCGACTGGGTGCGCTGGGACTCCCGGAACTGGGAAGTCACGGACCGGGACCTTTACCGAGAGTCCGACGATTACAGCGAGGTGCAGTGGGAACTGACGCCCGATTCCGGGCCGGAGCATTACCTGGTCAGGTCCAGGGAGAACAAAGCCGGCTCGGTGGAAGAGATCTGGATCTGCACCCGGCAGACCAAGATAAGCCGCGTCGAGTACCTTGACTCCGACGGGCAGTGGGAGCGTTTCCGCGCCACGGATTCCGTGTCTCCCGTGCCGTCCCGGGCCAGGTATGACGGCCTGGAGCTCACCCTGGACGGGGAAACGCAGGGCACGGCCGAAGACGACGAGGGCGACACCGTTACAAAGCTCACCTGGGATTATTACGATGCCGGCCGCCGGCGCAATATCGCCATAGAGGTCTGGAAAGAGCCGGACGCCGATTACTACGAGGCCTATGACGGCAGGGTGGTCAGCCCGTCCGATTTCACGCATATACCCCGGCCGGCGGGGGCGGGGCGGCGCGTGCGTATAGGCTCCGGCAGCCTTTTCCACTTCGCTATAGCGGGGCTGATAGCGTACGCTTTCCTGATCACTACGGTCGGCGCCATCATGAACCTCTGCAACACCGGCGCCGAATACATCACGGCGGTCCTGCTGCCCGTCCTTTTCCTGGTCTATTCAGTGATAAAAGGCGCGCACCGCGGCCTGCTCTTCGCCTCCGTCGCGGGCGGGGTTGCCGCCGCGCTGCTGCTTATAAAGTTCAGGGGGCTCGGCGCTTCCTACTGGGAATACGCGATCTATGGGATGCTGGCCGGCGCAGCCGCGGCCGAAGGCGCGGGCAAGCTGTTCACGGACGTGGTCGCGCGCGACAAGTCCTTCGCCGCCGCCAGCGCCGCGCTGAGCTGCCTGTTCATAGTGGGCTTCACGCATTACGTGAAATTCGCGCCGCGTCCGCATTGTTCCGGAGGACTGTTCGCGGCCTGCGTGCTGCCGCTGCTGCCCGCCGCGCTGATCTATTTTATTTATCTCCGCAGAGAGGGTTCCGATGAGCAGCCACAGGCTTGAGGTCAGGGAAGTCGCTGGCGGGCGGGCCTTCTACATAGACGGCAGCCTGCAGTTCGATTCCCGGGACGAGGCCGTCTATCATGAGGCGCTGGCCCTGCCGCCGCTGGCCCTGGCCGCGGCGCGCTTCGGCCGCCCGCTGTCCGCGCTGGTACTGGGCGGGGGGGACGGCCTGGCCCTGAAGCGCCTGCTTTCAGGCGGAGTTAAGCGTGCCGAGCTGGTGGACCGCGACC
>CAZJUL010000282.1:2311-3980 GCA_964549095.1 uncultured Elusimicrobiaceae bacterium | reverse complement strand
ATTTCGACTCCGACGGGGCCAAATTCCCCAAGACGCTTGAGGACCTTACGCCCCGCTACCTGGACATCGTGCCGGAGCTGAACCTGGTTTGGCACGGGAAGACCTCAGCCGTCACGCCGGTGGAAACCGCGAAATTCGACAAGGACTTTTCACAGGCGGTCAAAGACACCGGCGGCTGGCTGTATTTTTCAGACCCAAAATCCGCCAACTGGGGCATGGTGGTAATAGACTGTTCCCACAAGGACCGGGGCGGCACGGAGCTGTACAAGTACTAAGAGCAGGTGAGGCACGGGGACATGATGCGGCATCGTGTGAGCAGGAGCATATATGAAAAAAGCGCTGTTATTATTCTTTCTGCCTTTAGCTGTCGCCGCGGCCGGCCCGGGACTTTCCTTCGCCCAGGCCCCGTCCGAACCCGCCGTTGAGCAGGCTGAAGCCCCGAAGCCCGCGAAGAAGAAAGCGCGCAAAAAAGCCGCCAAGAAGGCGCCGGCGGCCGCGGCGGAAGCGGCGGCCGTTCCGGCCGAAGCTCCCCCGCAGGAAGCCCCCAAGCCCCGCGCCGGAAAGCGCATACAGCGGGAACCCGTGGGCAGCGTGTCCGCGGCCAGGCCGGTGCTGAAAACCCTCGACAAGAAAAAAGCCAATGCGCTGCTGTACAGCACGATGGAAAAGCTGGAGACGCTGCTGGCTCTTTACGACAACCTGCAGCTGCAGGTCTCCGAAGACACCGTCAACAAGGCCGCGGAGCTGGAAAGCGCCGCCAACAGGGCCGCCGCGGACTTCTTCAGGACCGAAGCGCCGGATCCCGGCCGGGAAACGGTCAAAGCCTACAAGAGCCTCCTCAACAGCACGCTCAGGTCCCTGAAGGTCCTGCTGGACGTGAAAGACCGCGTGATCCCCGAGGAGACCGAAAAAGCCCTGGCGCTCTGCGGCGACCTGAAAGCCGCGATAGAAGGGGAGCTGGCCCTGGCGAAGCTCAAGGGCCCCGGCAGCGCCCCCGCCAAAGAACCCGAAGCGCCGGCTGCGGCCCAGGGGGACGACGAAGATTCCAGGCTCCTGGCGACACCGGTCACCGAACCCCCCGTCCAGGGCGAAACGATACTGAGCGGCGAGGCCGGCGCGCTGGCCACGCTTTCCGAACTGCGCAAAGCCCTGCAGGCCTACAAGAGGGAAGAGGGGAAATACCCGAAGAAGCTCAACAAGCTGACGCCTAAATACATACCGGAGATGCCGGCCATCAGCGTGGCCGACCATTCCACCACCGACGAGGTCCTGGAGATAGACTCGGAAGATTACGACGACAACCTCCACCAGGCGATAACGGATTCGGGCAAATGGCTGTATTTCACCAGCAAGAAATCCAAGTATTACGGCCAGGTCTTCATAGACTGCTCGCACAAGAACGGCGCGGGCGTGGAGCTGTTCCGGGCGGGAGACGGCAAGTAGCCGCGCAGCCGTAACCGGCGCATACGGGGCGGCGGGGCCGCCCCGTATTTTCTTACGGCGGAAGTTCCAATGAACAGGACCGACCTTAAAAAAGCCTGGCGCGCGGCGGCCGCAATAAGCGCCGCCATTATCTCGGCCGTTTTCGTCTACGCGGCGGTGGTCGAAGCCGTCCGGCGCCTGCCGGGCTTCGCCCCGCCGCTGCAAGGGGCCGGGGCGGCCGCGGCGG
>CAZJUL010000282.1:1261-2295 GCA_964549095.1 uncultured Elusimicrobiaceae bacterium | reverse complement strand
TGGGCTTCATCCTTTTCCTGCTGACCGGGCGCTACCCGGATTTTTACCTGCTGACAGCGTTTTCCGTTGTAATGGAACTGGTCTATTTCCCGCGGCAAGCCGCCTGGGAAGAAAGGGTGCGCGGCGCGCACGGCATAGCGCCGGAAGGATGACATACGCCTATGGATACCAATGAATACAAACTGATAGCGGTGGTCGGCGTGTCGAACGACGCCGGCAAATTCGGCCACAAGATATTCAGGGACCTGCTGAACGCCGGCTACCCGGTAAAAGGGGTGAATCCCGGAGGCGGCTTCGTGCTGGGCAACCAGGTCTACAGATCGCTGGAAGAGTTGGAAACCAGGCCGGACCTGGTCATAACCGTGGTGCCCCCGTCCGCTACCGAAAAGGTGGTGGAAGAATGCCGCCGGCTGGGGATAAAGACCGTCTGGATGCAGCCCGGCTCCGAATCCGACGCGGCCCTGGAAAAAGCCAAGGACTACGGCATAGAGACCATTTCGGCCTGTTTCATGGTCCGCAAGGGAGTCTGGTAACCCACTGTTTTGATCATTGCGTTCTAAACGACTATAAAAGATCATGTTCAACGAAACACTTAAAGCCAGATACGGGGATTACCTGGCCTTCGTGCGCAGGAAGATGCTGGAGGACCAGGTAGCCGCGCGCGGCGTATGCGACGGGCTGGTGCTCGGGGCCATGCAGAAGGTGGAGCGACACCTTTTCGTGGACGAGTACCTGCGGACCCGCGCCTACGAAGACACCCCGCTGCCTATAGCGGAGGGCCAGACCATTTCCCAGCCGTACATAGTGGCGCTGATGACCGAGCGCCTGGCCCTCACGGGAAAGGAGAAAGTGCTTGAGATAGGCACCGGCTCCGGCTACCAGACGGCTTTGCTGGCCGAGCTGGCCAAAGAGGTCTGCACGGTGGAGTATTACCCCGCGCTGGCGGAAAAGGCCAAAACCGTCCTCGAGGCGCGGGGCTATAAGAATATCGCTTTCAAGACCGGCGACGGGCGCGGAGGCTGGCCGGAACACGC
>CAZJUL010000282.1:0-1251 GCA_964549095.1 uncultured Elusimicrobiaceae bacterium | reverse complement strand
ACCAACTCGCGCCGGGCGGCAGGCTTATCGCCCCGGTGGGTGAAGCCGGGCAGGCGCTATTCCTTTACACTAAGACCGCGGCAGGCCTGGAGCGGCTGGAATTAGCCCCCGTCCGCTTCGTGCCGATGATGTAGGATAAGGGTCTAAGGTATTTAGGGTTTGAGGGTTTAAGGGACCGGGAAAGCAGAATTTAATTGCTGTTACCCTTAACACCTTAGACCCTTAAACCCTTCTTCTGTAACCTTGTATACATGTGCCCATTGTTACGCGCATTTGAGGGAAAAAAGTATTATAATATTCAATAGTTGCGAGCAGGTCAGCCTATAGCATAAGGAGAAACAAATGAAAAGACTGATAATGGCCGCGGCGTTGATGACGCTCAGCGTGTCCTCTTACGCCGAACAGTGGAAGATTTTTGGCCCCAGGCCCATGGGCATGGGCGGCGCTTTCGTCGCCGTGGCCCAGGGACCCGTGGCCCAGTACTGGAACCCCGGCGGAATGGTCAAGAGCAGCGCCAATGTTTCCGGCATGGAACTGCCGATCGGCGTTACCGCAGAATTCACCGGCGACATACTGCAGAACGCCAGCCAGATAGGCGATATGGCCGCTGAATTCTCGGCCATTAACGACGCGCAGCGGGACGGGACCAAGACCAACGCCGACCAGATAGCCGCTTTCGTAAAGACCCTCTCGCTTATGAGCGACATGAACGACCCGGGCAAGGGCGCCCTGGTGGAAATAGCCGGTGGCGCGAACTTCAAGTTCTCCAAGCTGGCCCTCTCCGTCAACAACTTCACATCGATGGGCCTTACCCCGTGGATCGACACCACGAACGTGGGCCTCGGCGCGGTCGGCGGGATGAGCGGCGTCCTAATGTCCGGTATGACGACCACAGCCCCGGGCGATCCTACGCAGCTCGCCGCCGCCAACACCATAGCATCGGCCTTCGGAACTATAGGTTTTACCAACCTTGAGGGCCTGCTGTGCGGCAGCGCCGGATGTTTGAGCGGGTACAGTATAACCACCGCGGCCCAATTAGCGAACGCTTTAGTGAACCAGGCCGTAACAGCCGGCGTTTCCAACACCGAAATAACAAACGCCGCCACCTCGCTGTCGCAGTATTCCGCCGACGCCGCCCCCGTGATCGCCGCCGCCCTCACCGGCGGGCCGTACACCGCGAACAACTCCAACCTGACCGTGGCCGGCGCTTCCTTCATGGAAGTCGCGGCCGGCTACGCCTGGAACAAGTAC
>CAZJUL010000281.1:2487-3982 GCA_964549095.1 uncultured Elusimicrobiaceae bacterium | reverse complement strand
TACTGGGCCCGGTAGGACTTGAACCTACGACCCAGCGATTATGAGTCGCTTGCTCTAACCAACTGAGCTACGGGCCCATGAAATCTTCGACTCCCTATTCTATAAATTTTCCCAATATAAAACAATCGACGGCGCCGGCCAGTTCGCGGTCGCGGCCTTTTGCTTTTATAATATAATATTACTGGCTGGACCGATTTTTATACGCGGCAGGAGGGCAGAACGCAATGAGCAAAGCAAAGACCGGGGTTCTCTTCATCGGGCTGAACGGGGCCACCGCCAACACCACGGTGGTAGGCACCAGGATCTTCCTGAAGGGCCGGGTGCCCGATTACGGGATGATGACGCAGACGGCCCTGTTCGCCGCTCACAAGCTGGTCAAGCTGGGAGACCTCGTCTTCGGCGGCTGGGACCTGAATTCAGGCAACGCCTACGAAGCGGCCGTAAGGAACAAGGTGCTGGAAGAAAAGCTCATAAATTCCGTGAAGGCGGACGTGAAAAAGATACGCCCGATGAAGGGTATCGTGACCTCCCACGACGTGGATTTCCTGAAGACGGCCGATAACATTAAAAAGGTCAGGAACTGCAGGCAGCAGCTGGCCGCCATCATCAAGGATATAAAGGCTTTTAAAAAGGCCAACCGCCTGGACCGGGCCGTGCTGGTGTTCCTGGCCTCCCCGCTGAAGTGCGTGAAGCTGGGCAGGATACACAAGGACATCAAGGCCCTTAAGGCCGCCATAGCCAGGAACAACCCGGGCATTACTTCCGGGATGCTTTACGCTCTGGCCGCCATCGAGACGGATTCCCCGTTCATCGACTTCACCCCCAATCTTACCCTTGAGGTCCCGGCCCTGCTGGACTACGCCGTTGAGAAAAAGGTCCCGCTCGCCGGGCAGGACGGCAACACCGGACAGACCATGATGAAGACGCTGCTGGGCCAGATGATGAAGATAAAGAATTTCAAGCTGGCCGGCTGGTACTCTACGAACATCCTCGGCAATATGGACGGCAAGGTGCTGGCCCTGCCGGAGCACTGCGTGCTGAAGATGAAGGACAAGCTGAACGTGCTGAACGAGGTGCTGGGCTACGGCGGCTTCGACAATATCGTGGACATCCACTACTATCAGCCGCGCGGCGACAACAAGGAAGCCTGGGACAATATAGATTTCCTGGGCTGGCTGGGGATGCCGATGAGCTTTAAGATAAACTGGCTGGGCCGCGATTCCATATTGGCCGGGCCGCTGGTGCTGGACCTGGTGAGGCTGCTGGACTACGCGCACAGGCGGGGCGAGGGCGGGCTGCAGGGGCAGCTGGCTATGTTCTTCAAGCACCCGCTGGGCGCGCACGTGCGGGGCTTCTTCGACGAATACACGCTGCTGAAAGATTATTACGCGAAGCCGAAGGCTTAGCTTACTTACTAAGCAGGTTCGCGGGCGTCGGCGGATTTGGCGACTCAGGCACGGCTCGCCACACCGTGGCTCGCCTCTTTCACTCGGGT
>CAZJUL010000281.1:0-2477 GCA_964549095.1 uncultured Elusimicrobiaceae bacterium | reverse complement strand
CGCTGCGCAAGCCTCACCCTCGCGAGGTCCTTCCTCGCCAAATCCTCCGCCTCCCGCTCCAAATTCTTACCACTACTTTATCTTCACTTTCGAGGGGTCGAAGCCGGACGCTTTTTTGTCGGCGGCGGCGTTAAGTTCGAAAGCGAAGAAATCGCGTATTTTGATGCCGGCGGTCTCGTAATCGTTCACGATGGGTTTGCCGTGCCGGGCGCTGAATTCCTGTTTCAGTTCGGTTATGATGCCGTAATCTTTCATGGCGTTGACGACGTTCTGGATGTCCTGTATCTTGACGTCGTCGCCGATAAGGGAAAATCCGTCGATCGAGGCGATCCCTTTGGTTTCGTTGTGTATCTGGCAATGGCGGAGGGCTTCGGCTATGCGGCCGGCCGGGAGGCCGGAGACTTCGGCGAACCAGTTATTGGCCAGCTCCTGGTTGGTCAGCATGAAATAGACCGCCTGTTTCAGGGAGACCTGGAAATTAAGCGCGGCCCGCCGCCTGTTCTTTATGACATCGTCCCGCATCAGCGCTTCCAGGTGGTACGGGTCGTTGGCCAGCACTTTGATCTTCCCCGCCTTTTCCAGTTCGATGAAGTACGGGTCCCAGGACATTATGGCGTCCCATTTCCCGTCCAGCAGGTCCTGGTTTATGTCGTCGCCGTAGGTGTAGCCCATTGTCCTTTTCAGGTCGCCCGGTTTCAGCCCGCCTTCCTTCATGAACCGGAACAGCAGCGCCCCGACGATGGGGTCGTACACCTTTTTGCCCCGCAGGCCGGCCACCGACTTGATGCCGGACTTCGAGGACACGAGGAGCGCGTTCCGGCCGCCGCCGCCGAGCAGGGAGACCAGTTTTACCGGCTGGTTGGCCACTATGGAGCACATCACCACGCCCGTGGCGGTAAGCGCCACGTCTATATCGTTGCGGAAAATTGCCGGCAGGATATCCTTGGTGGTCTTGTACCTGATTATTTCCGCGTCTATGCCGTTCTTTTTGAGGATGTCTGTCCTTTCCAGTATCTGCCCTATCTCGCCCCACACTATCACGCCGTCGTCCGTGGCGTAGCCGATGCGCAGCTTGTCCTTCGCGCAGCCGGAAAGCAGGACGGCGGCCAGCAGCAGGGCGGCAAGGCGCTTTTCAAAGCGGAATAAATTCTTCAGCATTTCTTTGGCTCCTTGTTTAGCTTTGTCCGGAGGGTTTCTCTTCCTGTTCAGCAGGTTTGTACGGGGCCGCTACCAGCAGGGCGGCCAGGAGGTAGCAGGCGGCCAGCGGCCAGAAGGTGGAAGCGGTCCCGAATTCCCAGTACATCAGATAGAACACCATGAAGCCGAGCACCGCGCCCAGCGCGTCCAGCAGCAGCGCCCAGCCGAGGAAAGCCGGCGCGGTCGCCATCAGGCCCAGCGGGAAGAACATCCCGCTGACGAAGCCGAAAGGCGCCACTATCAGCGCGGCGTAAAGGAATTTAAGCGCCGGGTTGCCGACGCCGAAAGGTATGTGGCCGAACAGGATATAGGTATAGGCCAGGCAGAGCAGCACGGCCCCGAAAGCCGCGGCGCGCTTCCTGAACGGGGCCAGGTGCGGCGCCAGCGCGCTGCCGACGCTGCCGGCTATGGAGAAGATGGCCGTGGTATAGACCACCGTGGTTATGAGGTCCCGGAAACAGGACCTGAACCTGGCGTACACATAGAACTGGAACAGGATGAACCCGGCGCCTATCAGCAGGAAATACAGCAGGTTGAGCCGGTCCCGCGCGGCGCGCGGCACCGCCAGTATGGCGGCCAGTGCCAGCGCCAGGATAAGGACGGTGATAAGCTTCGCGGCCAGCAGCAGGCCGGCGAACATCCGCGGATCCTTCTTTATGGCGTCGAACGGGGAGGGCCGGTTGTCGGTCAGGGCCGGCTGCGTGGAATTGTAGAACTCGTCCGAAACCTCCACCATCCGCTTCTTTTCGCCGTTTATTATCACCGGCTCGGAAAGCACGTCTTTTACTATTGAATCCACCCGGGCGCGGTCTTTGGAAACCACCACCAGGTAGGAATTCCCGTCCGGGTTGTCCGGCCTGTTGGCGAAAAGCAGCGTCCTGAAATAAGCGCCCGCGCCTTTCAGCGTGGCGCAGGCCCCGCCCACCTGGTGGCGCAGCACATAATAAGCCAGCACGCCGTCTTCGGGCAGCAGGCTGAAGTATTTTTCCACGGCCTCGGTGGTGAAAAGGTAATCCTCGAACTCGGTCGGGTTCTCTTTTAAGGTCGCAGGCGAGCCGGGCAGGTCCACCAGGATGGCGTCGAATTTCGTCTCCATCTCGTCCAGCGCGCTGCGGCCCTCGGCCCTGACCACGTTTATCTTGTGGAACAGCCCGCCGTTATACTGCGGGTTCTTCTTCAGGAAATCCACCACCACGGGGTCCACTTCCACGCCGGTTATGTTCTCCGGCCGCTTCAGGTTCAGCGAAAGCACCGGCCAGCCGCCGCCCATTGCCAGGCAA
>CAZJUL010000280.1:0-4009 GCA_964549095.1 uncultured Elusimicrobiaceae bacterium | reverse complement strand
TCCAGGCGTGGGGAAAGCTCCGTTCGAACAGGCTGTAGAATTCCGCGCTCTTTATTTCCTGGCTTATCGCATACCGCGCCATTTCTTCTTCCGAAGCCCCGTCGCCCGGCGGGTCGGTGAAGATGCCGGCCTTTTTAACCTGCTCAAGCAGTACAGGCCACTCCATTGGGTTCGGCGAAAGTTCGTTCCAGCGGTCCAGCTGGTCCTGGAATTTCCGCTTATGGACCGCCTCTTCCGCGGCCAGGCTTATGCAGAGTTTTTCCGTGGCGGGATCCTGCGCCTTCGCGGCCAGTTTAAGGTAGAACGCCCGGCCGTCTTCCTCAAGCGAGACGGCCAGCCGGTAAAAATCGCGCAGCCGCGCGTGTATGCCGAGGCCCGCCAGCGGGGTGCCCCGCTTCGGCAGTTCCTGCGGGGCGGGCAATTGAAAATGCAGATAGATATACCGCAGTATCCCCACAACGATCACGGTGCCCGAAGCGTATAAAAGCAGGGTTTCCAGCATAGATGGTATGTAATTATAGCAAAAGCTTTTGTACCGGGCTTATTTGCGGCGCGCGTTTATTTAGAGCACGCGGGGCTGTTCGGCGCGGCCGAGCACAGGTCTTTCTTTTCTTCAGGGGTCAGTGTTTTCGGGACCACGGCGAAATCCACGACGGTACCGGCCCCGGACTTGCCTGAATAGGCGATGGCGTCGCCCGCGGACCTGCCGGCCAGCTGGTAGCGCTGCTTCTTGCCCAGCTTGGCGTTCTTGCCTTCCCACCAGCGGCCCTCGAATTCCGGGTGCATTATCTGCGCCAGGTAGCCCCCGGCCTCGAGAGGTTTGACCTCCAGGGAATAATGCCCATCGTAATCGGTCTCGGTAGAAAAATTCCTCCCGGTCGACGGGTCGGAAAAGTAGATCTTCGCGCCCAGTACCGGTTTACCGTCCAACAGGTCCACCACCTTGCCCTCGAAGCCCCACCGCGCTTCCGCGGGCCCGGCTACGGCCAGCTGCTGCGCGTCCTGGCCGGGCGCGTCACCCGCGGGCTGGGCCGGGGCCGCCGTCGTCTCCGGGGCCGGGGAGGAGTCCGCCTGTTTGTCGGAGGGCCGCACAAGCCAATAAAGCCCGGCGCACACAAGGAACATCACGAACAGCCTGAGCGTCAGCGAAGAATCGTCTTTCTTGCCGGGCTCTTCCGTCGAAGAGACGTGCTCTTCCACGGCCTGCCTCTCGGCCCGGTCCTGCCACTTTCTGAAAACGAGCTGGCATTTAGGGCACTCGTCCGTTCCTTCGGCCGCTTCGTAACCGCAATTAGGGCATTTCATATATTAATTTTTACTAAATAACCCCCTTATTTACAAGCCTCTTGCTCCCCCGAACCCATATACCTTCCATCAAGATCAAAACCGGTCATTTCTTCCTGAGCGCCGGGACGAAGACGGTGGTGGCCTTGCCGGCTTTCGGGAACATTTTCGCCAGGCCGCCTATCCTGCCTTCCAGCAGCCGGCCCGCCGGCTCCCCGATACAGGGACAATCGATCAGCGAGACCGGGTGGTCGGCCGGGTAGGCCTTCGCCAGCCCTTTCAGGAAAGCCGCGCTGAGCTTTTTATCCCCTTTGAAACCCGGCTCCCCGGCCAGGAAGAAAAGCGTGTCCATCTCCGGCGCGAACCGCATACTGCGCGCGCAGGCGGACACGTCCACCAGCCGCAGCCCGGCGGCTGAAAAGCCGTCGCGGAACAGCAGGTTGATAATGGAATCCACGGAAGAGACGGCCGGCAGCACCCTGATCCGGACGCCGGCCTTCTCCATTTCCTTTATCAGCCGGCCCGCCGTGAAATTAAGGAAAAGCGGGTTGCCGTAAGTGAGGTACCCGACGGAACCGGCCTTGAGGAAGGCCTTTTTCACCGCCAGCACGGTCCCGGCCTGCGAACGGTTTTTCAGAGGTTTAAAACCGGGGCAGGCTTTGGCTATGAAGTTCCCGGCGCGGCCGGCCAGGCTGGGCGAGAAGACCGTATCGCAGGCCTTCAGGGCCGCCAGTGTTTCAATAGTTATCTGCCCGGGCTCCAGCCCGTAGGAAGCTATGACAAGGTTTTTTTCGTTCTTCATTGAGTTCTCACCGCAGCAGCTTGTTGCCCGCCCGCGCGCCGTAGCGCGCCGGCTCCAGGCCCGGGGGGTTCAGGAAAGCGTCCCAGAAAAGGAACTGCAGCCGCCTGTTGCGCTTCGCGCAGGCCTCGACGGCGGCCAGCTTGCGCTCTATCCCCTCGATCCTTGCGAACAGCGCGTCGCCGGAGCCGCCGGCGAATTTAGCCGCGCGCTCGTAGTCGCCGGCCGCCACGCCTTCCAGCGCGCCCGCTATGTCCGCGGCCTCCGCGCCGAGCTCTTTTTTCAGCCGGGGATATCCGGCGGAAGGCGTGAGCTTCGCCTGCACCTCATAGACTATCCTGTCCAGCGCGCAGCTGAAGCGGACCTTGCCTATGCGGCTTTTTACCAGCGCCAGGCGCATATAGGCGGAATATTTAAAAGTCCAGAAATCGGCCGCCTGCTGCAGGGCGTAAAGCCGCCGCGCGCCGCCGTCCCCGTCTTCGCTCCCGGAAAGGGCGCCGAACGCGCTTAAAAGTTCCAGCGCCTCTTTGAGCAGGAGGCCGGCGCCGGGCGCGCCGGCCGGGAGCGCCGAACTCCGGGCGCGCAGGCGGTTCTGCGCGCAGTGCGCCGTGAGCGCCGCGAGCTTGCGCCGCAGTTCCCGGCGCAGCTCCTCCAGGTTCTTCGACTCGGCCGCGGTTATGCTCCGGCGACCCTTAAGCGCGGAAAGCGCCACAAGGAACTTCTTGTACAGCTCGAACGCCGGACCCGAAAGCTTCAGCCCCGCCGCGTCGCGGTCCTCTTCCAGCGCGGCCTTGAGCCCTTCCAGCAGGCCGGCGATCTTCCTGGCCTCGCGCCCGGCGGCGTCCGGGTCCAGCTTGTAGTCCGCGTATTCCAGGGCGGACGCGCTGGCCGCGCCCTGCGGTGCCGCGCCGCCGCGGCCCGCGGCTATGACCGGCGCGCCGGCCTCGGCCGCGGTTTCCCGCCCCTGGAAAAGCCGCGCGGCTATCAGGCTGACCTCTTCTTCCGGGATGGAACTGTCCTTGGACGCCTTGTTCACCGCCGCTATGAGCCGCAGGAAAACCGGGTTGAACTTGAACCATTCTTCGGTAACGGTCTTCGGCCCTTTCTCCTCCGCCGGACCGTGCCGTTTAATGTTGAAATACGCCTTGGCGGCTTCGTCCGGGTGTTTCTCTATCCATTCCAGCAGCGCCGATTTGACGTCGGCGTAGGTCTCCAGCCCCGTCGTGGTGACGAACTGGTCCTGCAGGCCGGCCTCTATTATGCTGTCGGCGAATTCGCCCCTGAAAAAAAGGCTGGTCATAAGCCTGTCCCGTATCTGCAGCAGCTCTTCGGAATCCGCCCCTGACTGCTGCCCGTCGGCGCCTTCGGCCGCGGCGGGCGGCGGGTTAAGGTCGTCGAACTGGGGCAAGCCGGGATCCTGCGCCCGGGCGGAGGAGCAGGCGAGCAGCAGCGCGAAAACAAGCTTTATCGCCATAATTGATTCATTTGCCCGCGGGTTTTCTTCAGCCCGCCGCCGCTTCCTCACGCCCAGGACCTGAACAGGTAGAGCAGCTTGCTGCCCGCCTTCGACAGGAACGGCCGCCCCCTGGATTCTTCCAGCGTGACGGCCTTGGAATTGGCCAGGTCCTCCAGGAAGGCCGCGCACAGCTTGTCGCCGAAGCCGCGGTCCAGGACGTTAATGTTGACCTCCAGGTTGTACTGCAGGCTCCTGTGGTCCAGGTTATGGCTGCCGACGGAAGACCAGGTCCCGTCTATCACTGCCGTCTTGGCGTGCAATATCTCGCCCTGCCATTCGTACAATTTGACGCCGTTCTTTATCAGGTGCGTGTACATGGCCCAGGAGGCCCACCTGATGTACGGGTGGTCCGTCTTGTACGGGCCGATGATGCGCACGTCCACGCCGCGCTTCACGGCCCTGATGAGCCG
>CAZJUL010000279.1:0-4010 GCA_964549095.1 uncultured Elusimicrobiaceae bacterium | reverse complement strand
ATACTGTCCCTTTTCCTGCTGCTGCTCGCGCTGCCCGCCGCCGGGCTCCTTGCGGGGCCGAACGAAGCGAAGATAAAGGGATGCATCGAGAATTTTAAAAAAGAGGACCACAACTTCTGCGTGGGCGTTCTGCGGGAGCTGCGCGTATACGGGAACGAGAGCGCTCCGTACCTGCTGAAAGCCTACAAGGATAGCGGCAGCGCGTTCCAGAAGCTGTGGATAACGCACGCCCTGGGCGGGCTGACCGACGAGAAAGCGGTGGCTTTCCTGCTGGAGCGGCTGGAGCAGGACGACAGGGCGGCCGAAACCTCGCTGCACGACACCGGCCGCGCGGCCGAGCCCGGCCTGCTGAAGGTCCTGCGCGGCGGCAGCCCGGCGGCTTCGCTGAAGGCGGCGGTCCTGCTTTCAAGGTGGCAGGCCCCGGAGGCGCTGCCGCGCCTGCTGGAAGCCCTCAAGTCCGACCCCGGGCATTTCCGTTACTCCGGCGTTCCCTACGCCCTTGACGCGTACGGGGAGGCCGTCATCCCAAAGCTCCTCAAGGCAATGGAGGATCCGGACGCGCGGGTGAGCGCCAACGCGAAGGAAGTGCTGAAGCGGATGGGACGGGGCGAGCTGCTGCAAAAAAAGGCGAAGCCGGCGAAAGGCGAAATACTTTCGCGGAAGCTGGGCATAACCAGGCGGAACGTTACGAACCTTTCCGCCGACAGGAAGGCGTATAACCCCATCGTAATGACGTTCCTGCTTTCCCCGGACGGTGCCCGGCTGGCCTACACCGTCAGCTACGGCGGCTCAGGGCTGTGGGTGATACGCGGCGACGGCACCGGGAACGCGCTGGTGACGCGGGACATAAATCCAGTGGGCGATTTCGCCTGGTCCAGGGACGGCCTGCTGCTTTTCGACGAATATAAGGAGCGGGGCGGCTACACCGACCAGCTCTGCCTGGCTGACCCGGCGAACGCGGCCCCGACGAAAAAGGTCAAAGGCAATGTGTTTGAATGGGCGAAGGAAGAAAGGAAGAGGGGCCCGGTAGAGGTGGCCGAAGACCTGGACGACTGGCCCCGTGAGACGGGGAAAAGGATCCATTCCCCTGACGGCGCCCGCTACGTCTTTACGGAAGGCGGGGTACTGCTGCTCGGGTACCGCGGCAAGACCGGGAGCGAGGCCCTCTACCGGGTTCCCGGCCGCGACGCCAAATTCTGGAAGATCGTCTGGTCGCCGGATTCCCGGACCGTCGCCTTCGCCTATTCCGCTATTGCCGGCAATCTGGGAATGGCGATGTGGGGCGGCCGCGACCAGTATCTCTGCGTGGTGGACGCGGTTTCCAAAGCCGATGAGAAGATCCAGGCCCCGGCCGGGCTGCATTTCAGGAACTACCAGTGGGCGCCCAAGGGCAAGAAGCTGTATTACTCCACCGACGACGTTTTCGTCCTCGAGTTCGCGAAATAGCCGCAAACGGCCTATAATTTAAGGGGACTTTAGGACCTTATGCGGTTCGCCGCCTTTATGTTCTAATAGTTGTTAATGAGATCCCTGTTCCTGCTCATCCTGCTTGCGCCCGTGTGCCAAGCCGGAGGCTTTCAAAAAGACCTTTGCGTCGCTTCCGCCGAGGCGGCAGTCTACGCCAGGCTCCCCGCCCTGCGCGCGGAGTCGGAGGCGGTGCGCACTGTGACGGAGTTCGACTGCGGCGAAGCGGCCCTCATCACCAGCCTGGACCGGCCCGTCGCAACGGCCGACGCCCGTTTCGAACGGGTAGTGAAATTCCTTGAAAAGCTCCCGATAAATTTTGCGAAGAAAAGCCTGGATTATGTCACGCCGTATTGCCGGCTGGACAGCGATTATTACGGGCAGTTCTGCATGGCTTCCGATATCGAGGCCGCTAAGGATATTTTCAACGACAGGGTCTTGCTGCAAACCGTCCCGGCGGCAGTGCGCGCTATTGCGGAGCTGTCTTCTTCCGGCAAGGACATAGATCTCCTAAGCGCGGTGTCGTCTGTAATGCCCTCCGGCGCGGACAGGTTCCGGGCGGTGAAGCTGGCGGGTTTCCTGGGCTTGGACGACAACGGTGTCCAGACCGACCGGCTGAAGGCGGACCTTTTATGGGCCGGCCGGTACGAGGATTACGCTTTGCTTTTTGTGCCTTTAAGCCAGTATATTTCCGGGCACTATTCGGACAATGACGACGGCTCTTATCTGGCGGTCATGCTGTTCACCACCCGCACGGGCAAGGCGGTGCTGCCCGGCCTGCCGGAAGGCACGCGGAAAACCTATAAGGCTTTCGCCGCAATGTACCTCGGGTGCAAGCTGGGCCGTGACGGTTTTTCGCGCGAGTTCATAGACGCACAGCTGGGCTCGCTGGGCTTTTTCTACGAAGCCATTAAGACGCGCGAGCTCTCCGACGCCGGCCACTTTATTTCCGAAGGCGCAAAGACCGCCAAAGTGATGCGCATCTCGGCGGATTACGGACAGGGCCTTTGCAGGTAATGAAACCCAACCGACACGCCTTTTACCGCCCGCCCCCGCCGGCTATTGCCAAACCTGATACCAAATGCTAAAAAATAGGCTATGACCAGTCCCGCGAAAACAGCGGCGCTGGCGGCCATTGCTCTTCTGGCCGCCTGCCTTTCTTCGTGTGCGGATCTCCGCCAGAATGTTTCCGGCATCGGCCGCGACCTGACGCCTAAAGAACAGATACAGTTCCGCTCGGCAATGGTTAACGGCGAACTGCTGTTCGTGCTGGAGGTCCCCGCCAAAGTGGAGGAAGTGCGCGTCGAGACGAAAAGCGGCTCCAAAACCATAACAATGTGGCACGCCGGCTGCACGGAGCCTGAATACGCCAAATGTCCCGAAGTGGGCCAGCTTAAGTACGGCCAGGCGGTCGGGGCATTGGTTTCGTGGGCTGCCCCCAGGGCCCTGCAGAGAAACAACGAATACGAGGTCCGGATGAACCTGGACGGCTCGGCTTTCGCTTTCGACACTTTCGTAATTGTAGACGAGAAAACGGTGACCGTGCCCGCCCCCAGGAGCCGTGAGATAGTGGATATCAGCACCATAACGGTGGATATGAACGGCGTACAGGGCATAGTGCCCTATTCGGTCACCTTCAGCAGCGGCGGCGACCGCGCGGTAGTAGTTACCGGCCCGGTCCAGAAATAGCCGCGGCGGAGAAAAGCGCGTGGAATTGAAAGAGCTAAAACCTTTACCCGTCCCCGGCGAAAACCGCCGCTATATCCTCCCGACCGTCCTGGCTTTTGCCGTTTATTTCCTTTTTTATTGGAAGAAGCTCTATTTATACGGCCTGCTGCCGGCCGACGGCAACACCTTGCTGATGTCCTACCCCGACTGGGCGGTGGGGAAAAGCCTGTTCCTGAACGGGCTGCCGCCGCTCTGGAACCCGCTGAGAAACCTGGGCGAGCCCTTCCTCGCCGATCCCAAAACAGCGGTCCTGTATCCCCTGTCCTGGCTGACTTTCTTTTTCGGCTACCCGGCTTACTTCAAGATCTGGGTGCTGGCGCATACTGCGCTGGCCTTCTGCTCGGCGTACCTGCTGGCGGACAGGCTGTTCAAAGACAAGGCGTCCGCCGCCGCGGCCGGGACGCTGGCCGCGTTCAACGGGCTGATGCTGGCCAAGGTGAGCATACCGATATATATTTCCTCGCTGGCCTGGCTCTTCGCCTCGGCTTATTTCCTGGCCGCCGGCAGGACCGCCGCGCTGGCCCTGTGCCTGGCAATGCAGTGGTTCGCCGGCTATCCGCCTTTCTCGCTTATCACCTTCGCCGGGCTTGCGGCGCTGCTGCCGCTGCTGGACGAACCGGCGGCCGCGGCACGGCGGCTGGGCAAAGCGTTCCTTATATTTACAGGCCTGGCCGCGGTGCAGCTGCTGCCGTTCCTTGAAATGCTCCGGCAGTCGGCCAGGGGCCTGGTGGTGGACAGCGCTGCGGCGTTCACCTATTCCATTCCGCCGGCGGAAATGCTGAAAAAAGTATTTCTCCCGTTCTGGTACGCTTTCTCGC
>CAZJUL010000278.1:3824-4033 GCA_964549095.1 uncultured Elusimicrobiaceae bacterium | reverse complement strand
CGCCGATATCGTCCTCGTCGCGCTTAACGCGCGCTACGCCCACTGCGCGCTGGGCCTGCGCTGCCTGCTGGCCAACCTCGGCGCCCTTGAGTCCCGGGCCAAGCTCCTTGAATTCTCGCCGGACCTGCGCACGCCGGAAATAGCCGAGGCCATCCTCTCGCTTAAGCCCGCCATTGTGGCCCTCGGCGTGTATATCTGGAACGCGGACG
>CAZJUL010000278.1:0-3814 GCA_964549095.1 uncultured Elusimicrobiaceae bacterium | reverse complement strand
CGAAAGCCGCAGGCTGGCCGGGGAGCTCAGGCGTCTGCGCCCGGAGCTGCTCATCGTCCTTGGCGGCCCGGAGGTCAGCCACGAGACTGCCGCGCAGCGCGTCTGCGAGGAGGCCGATTTCGTGATCTGCGGGGAAGGCGACGTGGCGTTCGCGCAGCTCTGCGGCCGCCTGCTGGCCGGCGAGCGCCCCGCCGGAAAGATCATCTCCCCGCCGAAGCCGGACCTCAACCTGCTGGAGCTGCCCTACCGCCTGTACACGGACGAGGATATAGCCGGGCGAGTGATCTACCTGGAAGCCTCGCGCGGCTGCCCTTTTAAATGCGATTTCTGCCTGTCCGCCCTGGACGCCGGGGTGCGCGCCTTCCCCCCGGAGAAGCTGTTCCGGGAGTGGGGCAAGCTGCTGGACCGCGGGGCGCGCCGCTTCAAGTTCGTGGACCGCACCTTCAACCTGGACCCCGCCGCAGCGGCCGCCGTCCTGGAATTCTTCCTCAGGCGTGCTGATACCGGCCTCTTCCTGCATTTCGAAGTGATAGCCGACAATTTTCCCGAAGAGCTTTTCGCGCTGATAAAAAGATTCCCCCCCGGCGCGCTGCAGCTGGAGATCGGCGTGCAGACCTTCAGCGAGGAGGTCGCGCGGCGCATCAGCCGCAGGCAGGACAACGCCGCCGCCGAAAAGAACATCCGCCGCCTGCGCGGGGAGACCGAGGCGCATCTCCACGCCGACCTGATAGCGGGCCTGCCCGGAGAAGATTTGGCCGGTTTCGCGGCGGGCTTCGACAGGCTGGCGGCCCTGCGCCCCCACGAGATACAGGTCGGCATCCTGAAGCGGCTGCGCGGCGCGCCGATAGCCCGGCACGATAAAGAGTGGGGCATGGTCTACAGCCAGGAGCCCCCCTACGAACTGCGCCGCAGCTCCGCGATGGATTTCTTCACGGTGCAGCGGCTGCGCCGCTTCGCGCGGTACTGGGACCTGGTGGCGAACAGCGGGCTTTTCCCCGAGACGATCAAAGCGGTCTGCGGCGGCCCCGGCCCCTTCGGGGATTTCCTGGCCCTCAGCGACTGGCTTTACGCGCGCACCGGCCAGGCGCACGGCATCTCCCGGTCGCGCCTGCGCGACCTGCTCCGCGCCTACCTTATTGACGAGCTGAAATATCCTGAAGCGGCGGCTGCCGGGTTCATAGAACGCGACGCGCTGAACTCACGGCGCCGCCCGGAAGGGCCGGGCCTTGAGCGGCAGGCGAGGCACAAGCGGGATTAACGCGGAGCGCGGGCGGCTTTTGGTTTGGGCGGCGCCAGGGCGGCGCGGATCTTTTCGGCTTCTTTTTTCCTGTCCTCATCCGGCGGCCAGACGGCGAATGCCTCGTCGTAAAGGGCCAGCGCTTTCTCCAGACGGCCCAGCCGCAGGTAGATGGCGGCCAGCAGCAGCTTCTGCTCGCTGCCCCCCATCCTCCGCGCTACCCCGGCGATATCCAGCGCCAGGCGGCCGCCTTCGCCGCTCTTTGGGCTGAATTGCGCCAGGTCGTAAACCGCCCTGCGCGCGGCCGGCGCCGCGCCCGCCTTGCCCACGGCGAAAACGCGGTAATCCCCGTTTTCGTAGAGCAGGCGGAAACGCTTCAGCTTTTCAGGAAAAAAATGGAACCGCACGGCGGCCATGGAGCCGTTAAGCGCCGTTATCCCGGCCATGTAGCGGGAGCCGTCCGTGCTTTCGTCTATGGTGTCGGTAGCCCGGTACAGGAAAAGTTCCGCCCCGTACTTCCGGCAGAACGCGAAAAAAGCCTCTTCGTCCGAATAGAGCGCCCGTAGGAACTCCGCGGTCTTCTTGCGGATGACGGCTGACTCGAACTTAGGGTGCAGCAGCACCGGGGAATCCGTATAGGCCAGCACCGCGGCCGAAACCCCGAAGTCGGTCGCCACCGGCTTCCCCTCCCCGTTCTTGCGCAGCCAGTCCAGCATAGCGCGCTGGCTGGCTACCGAAGCGTCCTGCTGCCCGCCGGCGGCGGGAAAGGCGGCCGCCAAAGGCATTACCAGGTTCAGGCGCGACTGCGGCGCTATTGTTTTCAGCCCCTCGAACAAAGCGAGCGCGGCCAGGCCGGCCGCGAGCAGGTGCCTCCCGGAGCGCCCGCTTTCACGGCGCAAGGAGGCGACGCAGAGGAAAAAGCCCAGCAGCGGGGCCAGCCGCCGGACCAGCAGCGTGCCGGCGGCGTAAAGCAGCAGGAGCGCGTCGCAGAAAGAGCCGGCCGGGTCCTTTACCGGCTCCCCCCTGAAAAAGCGCCACACCCTGGGGCCGGCCGCGAACGCCAGCGGCAGAAAGGAAAAGATAAGGAACCCCGCCGGCGGGGAATTGAACGGCCCCGTCCACAACAGCCGGCCCTCCAGGGTCAGCCGGAGCGGGTCGGCCGGCTTGGCCAGCGCGAAGCGGAGCTTGTCCCACAATAAAGCGTATACGTGGCCGAAGCCGGAAGCTTCGCGCCCCGCCTGCCAGGCGGCGGCGGCCGCAAGGACGGCGAGCGCTGCGGCAAGCCGCCGCCCTTTAAGCGTGAGGACAGCCAGCAGCGCCCCGCCCAGCAGGAAAGCGGGCGAAGCTATGAAGCCCGTATCGCGCAGTACCGCCGTCCCCAGCCCCGCGGCGGCGCAGAAAACCAGGAGCCAGGCCGCGCAGGACCTGAGCCGCGCCAGCGCCGGCTCATCCCCGCGGCTGCGCCAGGCCGACCAGGCCAGGGCCAGCCAGAGGCTTATAAGAAAAAACCGCGTGAAATGCCAGGAGACCAGCGCCACGGCGAAAGCCGCCGCGCCGGCGGCCGACCAGGCCCCGGGCCTGGCGCTCTTCCCGCTCAGCGCCGCGCCGAACGCGGCCACGGCGAAGAACATCAGGGGCAGCGCGAAGGTCTGGAAGCCGTAGGCCTCGGTAGTGAGGGTCGAGCCTATCCAGCAGACGCCGAACAGCAGGGCCGCCGCCAGCGCGGCCGGGGGCTCGCCGGACAGCGCCAGCCCCAGCAGGTAGCAGGCGAGCACCGAAAAACCGGAAAGGACGCAGACCCAGAACACCACGAAAACGTGATAGGGCTGCGGCGGGCTGTCGTACAGCAGGCGGCTGGTGAAGGCCGTGGCCCGCTCCATCCAGAGGCTTATCTCGCGGCCGGTCTTCAGGCCCTCCGGGAACTGCGCCGCGGCGTCGACGGGGGGCACTTCTTCCCCCTTCGCCAGCATGCGCGCGTAGCGGTACTGCAGGGCGCTTTCGGACTGGAAATAGGCGGTGTCGTCCAGCGGGTCGAAGGTGGGCAGCATCACGCACTGGCGCGCGTGCAGGTAGACGCTGAACATGGCGGCGGTGAGCGCCAGCGCCAGGTAAGCCCAGCCGGGGATCTTAGCGCGTTCCGGTTCCTTCATCGTTCAAGTATAATACAATAAACCGGGCCGGCCGGACCATTTCAGGCCTCCTCCCCTTGCGGAATAAACCACTATAAACGCGTCTTCTTAATCTGGTAAAATTATCATTGTATACTAATGGCGGCGCGGCGCCGGAGGCTCAGCGTGAAAACTACGGTTGATATCCCCAATTTCCAGGACATAGACAGGAAGCGCCAGGACGACTGGTACTCCGGAGACGTCTTCAGGACTCCCGCCATACCCGGCGCGAAAAAATTCTACTGCCTCGACATGTTCCCCTATCCCTCCGGCGAGGGCCTGCACGTCGGCCATCCCGAAGGCTACACCGCCTCGGACATACTCTGCCGCTACAAGCGGATGAGCGGCTTCTCCGTGCTGCACCCGATGGGCTGGGACGCCTTCGGCCTGCCCGCCGAGAACTACGCCA
>CAZJUL010000277.1:0-4059 GCA_964549095.1 uncultured Elusimicrobiaceae bacterium | reverse complement strand
CTTTTTACGCGCTGGGTTCATGAAAGTATAATATCAAAATTCCCGCCGCCAAGAGGACGCATACATTCGCTCACATTCCCTATCCCCGGGACACCGCGTAGCGCAGCAGCAGGGCCGGCCCCGTTCTCTTAGAAGAGATCAGGCGCAGCGGGCGGACGGCGCCGAGCCCCTTTACGAAGTTCAGCCCCTTATCGCCCGCCACGGCCGGCCATACCAGCAGTATTATCTCCTTCACAAGCCCGGCCTGCAGCAGCGCGCTGTTTAGGCCCGCGCCGGTATCGCTCACCACGCGCCTGAACTTATACTCGCGCCCCAGCAGCGCCAGCGCTTTACGCAGGTCCACGCGGCCGCTGCCGCAGAGGAAATAAGGGTAGCGCCTCTCACGCAAATACTTGATATACGCCTTGGGCGTGGACGCCGAAACCAGCACTATAACATCCTTGCCGTGCCCGGCCTGCCGGTAAACGTGCAGCAGGCCTTTCAGCGCGCCGCGGCTGTCCGGAATTACCCAGTAAGGCCGCCTGTCGCCTCTCTTTAATTTCGGCGGATAAAGATCCTCCGGCTTTTCGGGAGGCACGCTTTCCAGGAAAGTCTCTATGCCGCTCTTGGCGGTACGCGACCCCACCAGCAGGGCGTCGGCTCCCAGTCTGCCTAGCCGCGCGTAGTGCCCCGCTATGTCCAGGTCGAACCCGGTAACGCAGCCGTCCAGACTGACGCTGTTGAACAATGTAACCTTCATAAGAACCTCCCCGCTAAATTCCACAAAAACCAAAGCCTTCCGCGCTGCCGCAAAAACCCCTGTTACGACAGGCAGGCGGCCGCAATTTTTGATATTATACCCATAATGATCGCCGCCCGTAAAAGTTTTGGGCTTGGTTTTCCGCCCTTGTCTGTTCTACTGAATTATGTTTCACACCCGCGCTAACCGGCATCATTTTCACATCGGATCCAGAAGGAAAATAATGGAAATAGAATACAAGATTCCCGAACCCAAGGACCTGCCTGCCGTTTTAAGCCTTATGCCAGCGCTGTATAGCGAGATAGGGCCCGGCCTCGAGAAGGTACTGGCTGAATTTATAGAAGACAAGTATTACTATAAACTGCTGGCCGTGGAAAAAGAGACCGGCGCGGCCGCCGGCTTTATCGTCGGCTGCTGCCGGCTCGAGGTGGATTTTGAATGCCGGGCCGGCGCCCTGGAAGAGGTGGTGGTGCGCCCCGACCGCAGGGGGCTGGGCATAGGCAGGACCCTGCTGGCCGAATTCGAAAAATGGAGCGCCGAACGCGGCGCCGAAGGCATAATCGTTCCGTGCGGCAGGGAAGGTTTCTACGAAAAAATGGGCTTTATGAAATGCCCCATCACGCGCTACTGGCGAGATATCAAGCCCGCATCCGGCCGCGGGACATAAGAAAACAGGGCGCTGTCCCTAATTTAATCTAATTTGTTTTGTTTCCCAGATTTTGAATTTATTTGTATACTTAAAACGATATATGATGCGGCTATTGACCATCCTCCTTCTTTTCACGGTTCCCCTCAAAGCGGGAACGCTGGAACGGGCGCCCGCGCTCCGCGACATCTCACCTGAAACCATAGCCGCAGCGCCCGTACCCGCCACGGATCTGCGCCCCGCCGCGGCGGCGAGCACAAAAGCCGGCCCCCTGGCGGACGAGCGCTATTTCAACGCCTATGTCCTTAAGGCCGTGGACTGGCTCAACGCCAATTACAAGCTGCTGGGCTACGATATAAGCTCCATCCTTACCCACGACATCGAATACCACACTTTCGGGACCGTCAAAGCGCGGCGCCCCCCTCTCACTATGTGCGTGGCCGCCCAGATGGAGGTCATACTGACCGCCTACCGGATCTACGCGCAGGAGACCGGAGACTATTCCGTTTACAGTTACCTGCCGAAACGCAGTTTCGAAGCCCTGGGCGTGAACGACCTGAAAGGGCATATATGGGTGAACCACGATTTCAACTCCTACGGCACGGCTGACGCCCTGCGCAATTTCGGCATGGGCGAAGAGACGCCTTTCGAAAAGCTCAAGCCGGGCTCGTTCGTCAACATAAACCGCGACAACGGCACAGGCCACGCCGTCACCTTCATCGGCTACATAAATTCCACCGGGGCCATGCAGGCGGAATACAACAAGACCGTGGTGGGCTTCAAATACTTTTCCTCCCAGGGTCTCGCGGCCGCGGGCAAAGGCGGCTTCGACTACCGCTACGCCGTGTTCAGGGACTTCGGCTGCCCGGAGATGCCCTACAAGCGCGACTGCGGCGTCATCTATTCGGCCGACCGGAAATGGCTGAACACCGGCACGATGCTGGCCCCGAAGCTGTGGAAAGGCGCGCCCGCGCCTTCCGAAGCGGGCCTCTTCAAGGACACCGTCCTGGACGAGGCGTTCTTCGGCGGCCGCACCACCGACGATTAACGCCCCCCGCGGCGGACTGTTAAGGAGAAACAAATGCCTGAATCCGTGATAAACATACTCTGGTCGGTGGTGTTCTCGCTGGTCGGCGGAATGGCCGGGGTGTTCCTGCTCATCCTGCTTTCCTCCAGGATACCGAAGGTCTTCGACAAGCTTACCCCCAACGTGGACGAGGGCAAGGAGATCGTGCGCGGCAACCGGGCCGTGGCCGAATATTTCGGCCGCATAGTCTCCTCCGGCATCATTGGCGTCAGCATAATAATCGCCGCCGCGGTCCTGGGCGGTATCCTGGCGGCGCTGCACGGCGGGACGCCCGTCCTGCCCTGACCGCGGCTTCATGAAAAAACTGGCGGTCCTCGCCTTACTCCTGTCCTTCGCCGCGTCCGCACACCCGAGGGGCGGCGGAGGCGGCGGTGGCGGCGGTGGTGGCGGCGGCGGCTGCTTCGCCGCCGGAACGCAGATAAACACCCCGGCCGGCAGCGTACCCATCGAACGGATCTCGGCCGGAAACACTGTATACGCGTATGACGGCGGCAGCCTGTCCCGGGCCGCCGTGAAGAAAGTGTTCGTTACTAAGGCGGCCATACTGACCATAAAGGCCGGGGGCCGGGTCCTGAACACCACGGCCGAGCACCCGCTGCTGACCCGGGCCGGCTTTGCCGAAGCAGGAAGGCTTAAAGCCGGTGACGAAATAGCCTTCTTTGAAGGGACGGAGAAGCTCTGGGCCGTGATCGCCGCGCTGGAAACCTCCGCGGATCCGCACCCGGTCTACAACCTGGAAGTGGCTCCGCCCCACACCTTCATAGCCGGCGGCTTCATCGTCCACAACAAAGGCGGCGGTTTCCATTCCTCTTACCGCTCCTCTTACCGCGGAGGTTCGCGCAGGAGCAGCCCGGCCGACCTGGGTTTCATGGCGATATTGTTCGTGGTCATAGCCGGAATGAAGATCAAGGAGAAATTCTTCGACGGGAACGGCGGCGGAGAGGATGACGCGCCGGTCGTGATAATTCCCCGGAGGCGCATAGACGCTAAAGCGGCGGAGACCGAAAGGTTCCTGGATCCGCTGGCCGCACACGACGCTTCGGTGAGCCCGGCCGCCCTGAAGCAGACCGCCTCCTCCCTCTTCATCAAGCTGCAGATGTGCTGGACATCGCGCGATTACACGCCCATAAAGAGCATGCTTACTCCTTATCTTTTCGCCAGCCACTCCGCCAAACTGGAAACAATGCGAGCCAAGAACGAGATCAACGTGATGGAGGACGTGCAGGTCCGCGCCGTGGACCTCGTCTTCGTCAATTACGCCAAGAAGCCCGCCGACCGGCTGTTCACCGCGCTGATAACCGCCTCGGCGAAGGACTATGTCATAGACGGCATGGACAACAGCCACCTGCGCGGCAGCAGGTTCACGTCGGAGTTCCAGGAATTCTGGAGCTTCCATCTAAAGGACGGCAAATGGCTGCTGGCCGTAATAGAACAGACCACGGAGTCGGAAGCCCTTTCCCGCGAGAATATTTCAGGAGGCGGGTCGGACGGCTTCGCGGGCGCTTTTTCAGGCTTGACCGGGACCGCCGCGGGCCTGGGCGGCGGAATTCCGGAGCTCCCCGGACCGGCGTCTTCGGACAGCGGTAA
>CAZJUL010000276.1:0-4091 GCA_964549095.1 uncultured Elusimicrobiaceae bacterium | reverse complement strand
CTGGGAGATCTACCGCGGCGGCAACAGTACCCACATCGGCATGTATGTCGTGCGCCCCGATCTCCGGCCTGAATGCTGGGAAGTCCATCTGTGCGCCCTTTCCAGCACCCGCATGGTCGAAACCTGCAGGATCGCGCTGGCTTTGACGCAGGCCGGCCTGCCGATCATCGTCGATGACGCGCGATCTTATATCGCCCGCATACTCGACCAGGACTGGGTGGGAATTATGCCGCGGGACGAGGGAATCCCTTATGCCTGGCAATCATTCCCCGCAGAGTGGTGTGTCCGGGACTGCGTGCAGCTGGACTGGTTTTATGAAGGAAGCGCTAAGAGCAAAACCTGGATGAATACGCATCTTCGCCTGGTCGCGCATTGGCTGCCGCAGGAAATCACGGCGTTTTTAAAGCATCCATGATCCCGTTGCTGTGATCCGGAGCCGTATAGGCAGGGATCTCCAGTTCATGACAAAATTCTCAGCGCGGGTAGAAAGTAAGCAGCGTCCTCTCGTTCCCCACTCAAGGAGTTTGTGTGAAAAACCGGGAAATATTATGCAATTATTGTAGTACAATAATTGTAGTGCAATAATGCTTGGCGCAGGATATCCGCGCCCCGGAGGAAAGATGAAGAACCCGTTCCACTTAAAGGCCCTGCCGCTATCCGTCCCCTTTTGCGATAGGGAGAAGGAAATGAGCGACCTGATGCGTTATGCGGACAACTTCACAAACGTCATACTCTCATCCCCGCGCCGCTACGGCAAGACCTCCCTTATTAAACGCGTTCAGGCCAACCTCGCCAAACACGGCGTCCTCCCGATATATGTAGACTACTTCGGCATATCGTCTATTGATGAGTTCTCGGCCAGGTTTGCCGGAGCTGTCTATTCCGTTGTTTACAAGGAAAAATCCCTTTTTGCAAAGGCCGCCAAAGTGTTCACTGGTTTACGTCCGATCCTGCGGCCGGACCCGGAAACCGGCATGGCATTTACGATCGAAGTAGCGAAATCAAAACCCGGCGGGCAATTGCTGGAGGGAACTCTGAAAGGCTTCGGAGAATTCCTGAAATCAGGCAAGATTTCATGTAATGTCGCATTTGACGAGTTCCAGGAGATAACCGAATTAAAAGAGTCCAAATTTATCGAAGGCACACTGCGCTCGTATATGCAGGATCACCAGAATGTCTCATATTTTTTTATAGGCAGCCGCAGACGCATACTTCTGGATATGTTCAACGACAAAAAACGCCCATTTTACAAAAGCGCCATAAACTATGTTCTTCCCGCGCTTCCCGCCGAAGACACGGCAAAGTATCTCGCCGGGCTGTTCGGTTCAAATGGGAAGAACTGCCCCTTACCCGTGGCGGCCCGAATACACGCCCTGACCGAGGGATACCCATACTACATCCAAAAGCTGTCATATTTTATTTTTGAGGCGTCTAAAGGCAATGTCACGGAAGTGTCGCTGCATGCTGGCCTTCAACAAATGCTGCTTGAAGAAACGCCGCTATTTGAAATAATGCTTCAAACGCTCCGTCCGCGCCAAATAGCCCTTTTACTCGCCATAGCAAAAGAGGCCACAAAAACGCCCTTCGCCACCGCCTATCTGACCAGGCACCGCCTGGGGTCGTTAGGCGGCGTCCAGGCCGCTATAAAGAAGCTGTTGGAGATGGACTATTTGGAGAAAACACTATCCGGTTGGAAAGTGGTGGACCCGATCTTTGCCCACTGGCTGCGACAAAATGAAGTTATAGAGTAAAATTTGTGCATTAACCGTTGCACAGGCGTGGGGAGCGAGCAAAACCTGCTCCTCAGGCAGGCCTCCCGAACGCTGGACAACCTCACCTCCACAAAGCAGAAAGAACTCGCCGACAAGCTGAAGACCGCGGAAAGCAAGATCTCCGGCTTCGGCGAAGACCTCCTGAAAAAGCTGAAAGCCCAGGCCAAACTCCCCAAGTTCAAGTTATAAAGAATTCCGCCAGCTTCCCCGTCCGAGTACAGTACTTATAACGCCCCCTTGCCAAAAGCTGTTCCGTGTGGTATACTATCATAGCAGTTACCACTATATTGGTAATTACAGGTACATATGAACTTCCACGACTTTAAAGCCGCTTTTCAATATCTGCCGGTGTTTTCCGGCAAGGACGCCGCCAAACTTGGCGAGCGCCAGACAATGTATAACCAGCTTAACAACTGGCGGCGCAAGGGCCTGATCCTTCAATTGAGGCGCGGCCTCTATGTTCTTGGCAGATCCGACCAGAAGGTGGAGCCAAGCGGGCTATTCCTGGCCGGGCAGCTTTATGCGCCTTCTTATGTCAGCCTGGAATATGCGCTGGGGCTGCACGGGTTGATCCCCGAGATGGCGCCGGATATCACCTCTGTCACCACAAAGAACCCGGCCGGCTTTAAAACCGGCCTTGGCAGTTTTACCTATCAACACATCAAGCGCGAAGCGTTCCGCGGATTCAGGACCGCAAAAGACCAGGCCGGGCTGACATATTTCATCGCCGACCCCGAGAAGGCCGTTGTGGACTTTATTTACTTCAATCTCGCCCGCTTCAAAAGAGGGGACGGGGACGTATTCACTCAGTCATACCGGTTCCAGAATCTGGAAATCCTTAATTTAAAGAAAGTGATGGCATACGCGGGGCTGTTCAACAACGCCAAACTCAATGATATTACCGGAGAGTTCCGCCGCTTCGCCCAAAAGGAGCTCCGATCATGATCGAAGTTTTAAAACAACAGTTCACCGCTTCCATGCCGCCGGACGAAAAACTTAACCGGACAAGGGAATTCCTGCAGATCATGGCATTGAAGAGCCTTTCTGACCAGAACGCCTTTGAAAATATCGCTTTTACAGGCGGCACGGCCCTGAGGGTCCTGTACGATATCAGGCGTTTTTCCGAAGATCTGGACTTTTCCCTTGTCTCGCCGAAAAGCTACGACTTCAAGGAACTCAACGCCGGACTTGTCAGATATTTCAGCCTGAACAATCTGGCTGTGGAATCCAAATCCCGGGTCGATAAGACCGTGCACAGCGCGTTCCTCAAATTCCCCGGGATCATTAAAGATCTGGGGCTGGGAGCGTTCGAGACGCAAAAGCTTTCCATCAAACTTGAGGTGGACACCAATCCGCCCAAGGGCGGTCGGACGGCCGAGACCCCGCTGAACAAAACCTATATTTTCAGCGTCAGGCATTTCGATCTCCCTTCCATGCTGGCCACCAAGCTCCACGCCTGTTTTTACAGAAAGTACACCAAGGGTCGCGATTTCTACGACCTGGTCTGGTATCTGGGCAGGAAAGTATTTCCCAACCTGGAATTGCTGAACAACGCCATTCAGCAAACCGAGGGGAAAAGCCCGGAGCTTAATGCCGCCAACTTAAAGGATTTTATGCTGACCAAGCTTGAAAAAGTGGATTTCCAAGCCGCGGTCAAGGATCTCCGGCGCTTTGTAGTTGACGCGGAAGAACTGCGCATTATCAACAAAGATTCCCTGAGCGCCCTTATCTCCGGGGCCGATTGGAAGTGAAGCAGAAGGAAAACAGCCGCACGCCCCGGCCGACTCAAATTTCCGCCATGCAGGTCCCGACCAGGGCCGCATGCGTCTTGCTCTCTGCAACTATCTGTTCCATTATATCCTGGAACTTACAGTCATCGGTCAGCACCAGGTCCTGCATATTGCCATGCAGTATGGTCTTCTCTATCTCGGCGGCCGCTTTGAAGGCCGTGCGCCTGTCTATGCCGCCGCATTTCACTTCAGCCGCGCACGAAGCCATCCACGCGATGAAAGTCTCGGACCGCTGCGGGTTGAACAGTGAGCGCAGCGAATAGCGCTCCGGGGCGGCGGCGGCCAGCGCCGCCATCCGCTCGAACATCGCGACGTGGCCCGCCTCCTGCCTTGCCAGGCTGACCCAGATGCCACTATCCTGTTCCCATTGCTCCGCGCAGGCCCTGTAATAGTCGGCTTTACCTGTCTCTCCCCGGGCCAGCAGTTGCAGCGCCTCTTGAATACTGCAGCATTTTGCCATAATCCCTCCCTCGCATATCTTCATAAATGCGCATAAACGACAATGTTCCGCTAAAACTCACTTATACTG
>CAZJUL010000275.1:0-4104 GCA_964549095.1 uncultured Elusimicrobiaceae bacterium | reverse complement strand
TCCGGTATTCCGTGCGCCGGGTGGAGAAGGACGCGTGGCTGGACAATTACCCGGATTCGGACTTCTACGGCGGCTCGGTGAACGTGCGGGGCCATGAACTGCTGCTGACGGTGGGCCTGCTGCGCGACTTCGCGGTGGACCTGGACTATTACGCGACGAAGCCTATAGAAGGAACGCTGAAGCGGGAGCGCCTGTTCCAGGCGGATATCAACCTGAAGTTCTAAGGAGAGTAAGCTGCGGGGACATGATTCCTCGTGTCCCCCGTGCTCAGCATCTAAAGGAGAATGAAAATGAAAATGAAAAAACTGATAATGCTGGTTGCGGCGCTCGGCCTGGCGGCCCCGCTGTACGCGGGCAAAGTGGTAATAGAAGGGTCCACCACCGTGCTGCCCATCGCGCAGAAGGCGGCCGAAGTGTTCATGAACAACAACCCCGGAGAAGAGATCTCGGTGCGCGGCGGGGGCTCGGGCGTGGGAATAGCCTCCATCATAGACGGCACCTGCGACATAGCCGACGCCTCCCGCGCGGTGAAGCCGTCGGAGCTTGAGAAGGCCGCCAAGCGCGGCCGCGACCTGAAGGCGCACATCGTAGCGATGGACGGCATCTCGCATATCGTGCATCCTTCCAACGGGGTGGCCAACCTGACCCGCGCGCAGATAAAAGAGATCTACACCAGCCGCGCCGCCAACTGGAAGAAGTACGGCGGCCCGGACCTGAAGATAGTGGTGATCTCCCGCGACAGCGCCAGCGGCACCTTCGAAGCTTTCAGCGAAATGGTGCTGGACAAGAAGAAGGTGCGCCCCGACGCCATTATGCAGGCCTCCAACCAGGGCATCGCCTCCATAGTGACACGCACGCCCGGCGCCATCGGCTACGTGGGCCTGGGCTATGTGAGTCCCTCGGTGAAGTCCATCTCAGTGGACGGCGTGACCCCGACCAGGGAAAGCGTCCTCAAGAACAAATACCCGATAACCCGGCCGCTGTTCATGTACACCAACGGGAAACCGGAAGGAACAATAAAGAAGTTCATAGACTTCCTGAAGAGCCCCGAAGGCCAGAAGATCGTGGGCGAAGAAGGTTTCGTCGGACTGAAATAAGGTAGTAGGGGACGCTGCTTCCTAACTTCCTAACTTACAGTTGTATCCCTGGGAAGTGATACTTAGGAAGTTAGGAAGCAGCGTCCCCTGGCTCATTAGGGCTTTACCCGGATTTTACACCCGCTTTATCGGGACTTCAACCGCTTTTTCTAAACTAACTCCAGTAAATACCGGATGAACCAGAGAAAAGAGCGTTTAATAAAATACCTGTTCACGGCGCTGGCTTTCGCCTCGCTGGCCTTCCTAATCGGCATAATCCTGGTGCTTTTCAAAGAAGCGCTGCCGATATTCGCCAAGGTGAGCCCGCGGGCCTTCCTGCTGGGCGAAAGCTGGTACCCGACGGCGGAGCCGCCGGAATTCGGGATCCTGCCGCTGATCCTGGCTTCGCTCTGGGTCACGGCCGGCGCGCTGGTGATCTGCGTTCCGCTGGGCGTGGGCAGCGCTCTTTACCTGCACGAACTGGCCGGCCCCCGCCAGCGCGCGGTCCTGAAGCCCGTCATAGAGATACTGGCATCGGTGCCATCCATAATCTACGGCTTCTTCGGCATGGTGATACTGGCCCCGCTGCTGCAGGACTCCTTCAACCTGCCCATAGGCCTCTGCGTACTGACCACCAGCATCATACTGGGAGTGATGGCCACGCCGACCGTGGCCAGCCTGGCCGAAGACGCGCTGAGCTGCGTGCCCCGGTCTTTCCGGGAGGCGTCGTTCGCCGTGGGGGCCGACCGCTGGCAGACCCTGACGAAGGTGATAGTCCCGGCGGCGGGCTCTGGCATCTCCACCGCCGTCATACTGGGCATGAGCCGGGCCATAGGCGAGACCATGACCGTGCTGATGGTGGCCGGCGGCGCGGCCATGATCCCCGCCTCCGTGTTCGACCCGGTGCGCCCGATGACCGCGGCCATAGCCGCCGAAATGGGCGAGGCTCCCGTAGGCGGCGACCATTACCACGCGCTGTTCGCCATAGCGCTGATACTTTTCCTGATAACTTTCGCCTTCAACATAGCGGCCGAACTGATAAGCCGCAGGTTCAGGCTGAAGCTGGGGCTTTCAAGATGATAAAAAAACGGGACCTCGTACAGAAACTGGGTTTCTCGGCCCTGTTCGCCTGCATGGCCGCCAACATCTTCTTCCTTGGGTGCATAATTTACTTCATAGCGTCCCGCGGGCTCGGAGCCATAAGCTGGGAGTTCCTGACGCAGGCGCCGCGCGATTCAATGACGGCGGGCGGCGTGGCCCCCGCGCTGGTCGGCACTTTTTACCTGACGCTCGGCGCGGTCCTTTTCGCCCTGCCGCTGGGCCTGGCTACCGCAGTCTACCTCACGGAGTATTCGCCGAAAGGCTGGATAGTGAACCTGCTGCGCATCAGCGTCAACAACCTGGCGGGGGTGCCGTCGGTGGTCTTCGGGCTGTTCGGCCTGACCGTGTTCGTGAAATACGCGGGCTTCGGCGTTTCCATACTTTCCGGTTCCCTGACGCTGGGCATACTGGCGCTGCCCGTCATAATTTCCGCGTCGCAGGAGGCGCTGACGGCGGTCCCGCAGTCCATACGCGAGGCCTCGCTGGCGCTGGGCGCCACGCAGTGGGAGACCATCCGCAGGGTGGTCCTGCCGGCCGCCCTGCCGGGCATCCTGACCGGCGTGATACTGAGCGTGGGCCGGGCCGCCGGCGAGACCGCGCCGATACTCTTCACGGCGGCGGCTTTTTACGTCAGGGGCTATCCGGATTCGATATTTTCCGAAGTAATGGCGCTGCCGTACCATATCTACGCGCTGATGACGGAAGGAACCCACCCGGAGGCGCAGACGCGGATAGCCTACGGCTCCAGCCTGCTGCTGCTGGCGCTGGTGCTGTCGGTGTCCATGCTGGCCATCTATATCCGGCAGAAACAAAGGAAAACCTATTATGCATGACCTGCTGCTGAAACCGGTAAAAGCTGACGGTGCGGCCTGCCCGGCCGGGCCCGGAGGGCCGGCGGCGCTGACCGCCGGCTACGGCGCCGGGGACGAAGTTTTCGGCGTGGAGCCCAAGATTAGCGCACGCGGCGTCAACTTCTATTACGGCGCCAAGCGCGCGCTGAACGACATCAATATCCGCTTCAGCCCGCGCCGCGTGACGGCCATCATCGGGCCTTCGGGCTGCGGAAAATCCACGTTCATCCGCCTGCTCAACCGCATGCACGAGCTGGTGCCCGGCACCCGCTTCGAGGGGGAGATACTGCTGGACGGGCTGGACATTCTTTCCTGCGCCTGCGACCCGGCGGAACTGCGCAAGCGCGTGGGGATGGTCTTCCAGAAACCGAACCCGTTCCCCAAGAGCGTGTTCGAGAACATCGCGTACGGCCTGGAAGTGAACGGCGTGAAGGACCGGCACCTGATAGAGGAAAAGGTGGTGGACTCGCTGAAGAAGGCGGCCCTCTGGGACGAGGTAAAGGACCGCCTGAAGGACAGCGCGCTGGGCCTTTCCGGCGGGCAGCAGCAGCGGCTGTGCATAGCCAGGTGCCTGGCCGTTTCGCCCGAGGTGATACTGTTCGACGAGCCCTGCGCGAGCCTCGACCCTATTTCAACGGCCAAGATAGAGGAGCTCATCCTCCAGCTGAAGAAGGATTACACGATAGTGATAGTCACGCACAACATGCAGCAGGCGGCGCGCATCTCCGACAGCACGGCTTTTTTCCTGATGGGAGAGCTGATAGAGACCGGCGAAACCAGCAGGATATTCAAGGCGCCGCGCGACCGGCGCACCGAAGATTACATCACGGGGCGGTTCGGTTAAGGAACGGGAGGATCCATGCAGAGACATTTCGACGAAGAACTGCAGAAGCTGAAGAATGACATACTCAGGATGGGCGCCATGGCGCAGGAGGCGATAGCCAAGGCGGTGGAAGCCCTGAAAGAGCGGGACACCGCGCTGGCCAAAGAGGTGCTGGAAGGGGACGCCCGGATGGACGCCCTGGAGCTGGAGATAGACGAGAAATGCCTGAACCTGATAGCGCTGCACCAGCCGA
>CAZJUL010000274.1:0-4105 GCA_964549095.1 uncultured Elusimicrobiaceae bacterium | reverse complement strand
TTGTGGCCAAGGACATCACCGAGCGCAAGCATATGGAGCAGATCAAGGACGATTTCAACGGGCTGGTCTCCCACGAGCTGCGCTCCCCGCTGACCACGGTCACGGCCGGGCTGGCGATAGTCCTGGAGAGCGAAGCCTGCAAGCTAGGCGAGGTGGAAAAGAAACTGCTGGTGGCGGCCTACGAAGAGGCGCAGCGGCTGAACAGGATACTGGTGAAGCTGTTGGAGATGTCCAGGGAGTCGGCCGTCAGGTCCCGGTACGAAAAAGCGGAAGCGGACGTGGTGCAGCTGGCCGAAGACACCCTCGCCCGGTTCGCGGAGCGCGCCGCTGGCCGCGGCCTGGAGCTGAAGGGGAATTATGCCGCCGCCAAAATGACGGCCTTCCTGGACACGGACGAGATACTGGAAGTGTTCACCAACCTGGTGAACAACGCCCTGCGGTTCACGGAAAAGGGCGGCATAGAGATAGCCGTGCGCGACAAGGCCGGAATGATAGAATGCGCGGTGACCGACACCGGGCTGGGCATCTCGAAAGCGGACCAGTCACAGATGTTCACTAAATTCCGGCAGTTCGGCAAGCCCGTGGCCGGGGCGGATAAGGGAACCGGGCTGGGACTTTTCATCGTGAAAGAGATCATCCGCCGGCATAACGGGACCATCTCCGTTTCAAGCGAGCCCGGGAAAGGCGCCGCCTTCACCTTCACCCTGCCCAAAAAGGCCCCGACGGAGCCGGCCACAGCCGCCTCCGCGCAGCCCAAAGCGGCCCCGCCTCATAAATGTTAAAATTTCTGAATGTCCAACAGGACCCAGATAACCGTGGCCGCCTCCGCCGGCTTCTGCCCCGGCGTAAAGACCGCCATAGATATGGTGCTGGAACTGGCCAGGACCAGGCAGAAGCCTATCTACACCCTGGGCCCGCTCATCCACAACCAGCAGGTCATCGAAATGCTGGAAGAAAAGAACATCCGCGCCATTAAAGACGTTACCGAAATAAAAGAAGCGGACGCCATACTGGTCATAAGAGCGCACGGCGTCCCCCCCGAAACGGAAAAGCTGCTCCGCTCCCGGTCCCTGGAGGTGGTGGACGCCACCTGCCCGCTGGTCAAGCACGTGCACAGGACCATAGAGAAATACGCGGATAAGGGCTATCACACCATCATAGTGGGCGACAGGGACCACGCCGAGGTCGTCGGGCTGATGGGCTATACCAGGGGGCGCGGCACGGTGATAAGCGGGCCGGAAGAAGCCGCCGCCCTGCCGCGATTTGAAAAAGCCAACATCGTCGCCCAGACCACGCAGGAAGAAGCGGTTTTCCTCGCCTCGGTAAAAGCCGTCCGCGAAAAGACCGCCGAGCTGGTAATCTCCAACACCATCTGCAAACCCACCAAGGACCGCCAGGAAGAGACCGTCGCGCTTTCCATAACCTCGGACCTGGTGATAGTGATAGGCGGCAAGAATTCGGCCAATACGGCGCGGCTCTTCCAGATCTGCGCCCGGCTGGCGCCGGCGGCCGTCCACATCGAAAAAGAGGACGAGCTGACGCCCGCGTTGCTGGCGGGAAAGAAAGCTATATTCATAACCGCCGGGGCCTCCACGCCCACCTGGATGATAGAGAAGGCGCTGGCCCGCGTGCGCGAGCTGACCGGCGCGAAATAGCGGGCGGCGCTCCCCTCCGGTAAAAATTTGTAGAATAGTATCTTCGCGCAGTTAGCTCAACGGTAGAGCATTCGCCTTACACGCGAAGGGTTATAGGTTCGAATCCTATACTGCGCATACAGTTTTTAATTCGCAGTAAGCGAGACAACTGCTTGTCTCGCGTTAGGATTCGAAAGGCGGAGCGATGTTGAGCCAGCAGGCGAAACCGCGAGCCGGGGTCGCGCGGCCAGGCGAGCGACGGCGAGCCTGGAACGCGTGACCGAATCCTATACTGCGCACCAGATTTCCAACATACTCTCACCGAACTCGCCAGGGGGACACGCTTCAATGACCGACGACAAACGCGAAGACCTGCCGCTGGAAGAAGTCCGCGCCGAGGAAGGCGTGGAACTTACCGACGAATCCAAAAAAGATCCGCGCCTGTCGGGCCTGACCCCCGAAGAAATAGAATACAAGTGGTACAAGGAAGTCTACCAGGGCGACGATATGAAGCAGCTCACGCTGCGCGCCGTCATAATGGGCGCCTTCCTGGGCGGCTTTATGTCGCTCTCCAACCTCTACATAGGCCTGAAGACCGGCTGGGGCCTGGGCGTGGCCATCACCGCCTGCATACTTTCCTACACCATCTGGAAAACCTTCCGCACGCTGCTGCCTTTCATCTTCAAGAGCGATATGAGCATCCTGGAGAACAACTGCATGCAGTCCACCGCCTCCGCCGCGGGCTATTCCACCGGCGGGACTATGGTGTCGGCCATCTCGGCCTACCTTATAATAACCGGCGTCCATATGCCCTGGACGGTGCTGACGCTGTGGACCATCTTCCTGGCGGCGCTGGGCGTGTTCATAGCCATACCGATGAAGCGCCAGATGATAAACATAGAGCAGCTCAAGTTCCCCAGCGGTATAGCGGCCTCCGAAACGCTGAAGAGCCTGCACTCCAAGGGCGCGGAGGCCGCCGACAAGGCCAAGGCGCTGGCCCTGGGCGGCTTGTTCGGCGCCGTGGTCTCCCTGCTGCGCGACAAGGGGATCTCGGTTTCTTTTAAAAAACTTTTCGATTTCAAGCTCTCGCTGCCCGGGATGCTGCCGTTCAACGGCAACATAAAGGGCTACCCGCTGGAGAAGTGGACCTTCTCCTTCGAAGTGGGCGCGCTGATGATAGCGGCCGGCGCCATCATAGGCTGGAAAGTTTCCTGGTCGCTGCTGCTGGGCGCCTTCATAAATTACGGCATACTGGCGCCGTGGGTGGCGGATATGGGCGCCATCGACACGGCCAAGCTGGGCTACCGCGCCATAGTGCAGTGGAGCACCTGGGGCGGCGCGTCGATGATGGTGACCTCCGGCCTTTTCATGTTCGCGCTGCAGTGGAAGACCGTGATGCGCGCGTTCAGCGGCATAACGGAGCTCTTCCACGGCAAAGCCGAGCGCAGCGAGGTGGACCCGCTGGCCAGGATAGAAGTGCCCGGCACCTGGTTCATAACCGGCACCGCGCTCTCCGGCCTGGGCTGCATAATCGTGCTGCACAGGTACTTCCAGACCAGCTGGTGGATGGGGCTGGTGGCCGTGGTGCTCACCTTTTTCCTGGCCATGGTGGCCGCGCGCGCCACCGGCGAATCCGACATCACACCCATCGGCGCGATGGGCAAGATAACGCAGCTCACCTTCGGCGTGCTGGCCCCTTCCAACATGACCACCAACCTGATGACGGCCTCCGTGACGGCGGGCGCGGCCGGCTCCACGGCCGACCTGCTGGTGGACCTCAAGAGCGGCTACCTGCTTGGCGCCAACCCGCGCCAGCAGTTCCTGGCGCAGTTCTTTGGCATCTTCGCCGGCACGCTGGTAGTGGTGCCGGCCTTTTATATTTTAGTGCCCGACGCCTCGGCGCTGGGCTCGGACCAGTGGCCGGCCCCCTCGGCGCAGGTGTGGGCGGCCGTGGCCAAGCTCCTGTCCAACGGCGTACATTCCCTGCACCCAGCGGCGCGGATGGGCATGCTGGTAGGCGGTTTGGTGGGCATTATAATACCACTGCTGGAACTGGCTTTCCCCAAAAAGCGCAAGTACATCCCCTCGGCCATGGGCCTGGGGCTGGCCATGGTTATCCCCTTCTGGAATTCCCTCTCCATGTTCCTGGGCGGCCTGATAGCCCTTATAATCGAGAAGAAGAACAAGGACGTAGCCGAGAAGTACATTATCCCGGTCAGTTCCGGCATTATAGCGGGCGAATCTTTAATGGGCGTGGCTATAGCCCTGTCGGACGCCAGGGGGATGTTCACTGCGTTCCTGGCCCCGGTAAAGCCTTTTCTGGCGGCGGTCAAAGCCTTCGTGCGCCTGCCTTAAACTTTGCGCAGGCCGCAAGAAAAGCCCTTCGAAAGAGGGGCTTTTTATTTGCCAGATGTTCCGGACACAATATCTTTGGACAGCCAGAATATAACCACAACTTGAAGCAAATTCCG
>CAZJUL010000273.1:0-4112 GCA_964549095.1 uncultured Elusimicrobiaceae bacterium | reverse complement strand
CACTTCGCTTTCCGCCGGCACCCATTCGCCCTACCTGCCTAAATACCGGCTGGACCAGGACCTCAACCTGAAGGTGCTGCCCTCTAAAACCCTGATACTGACGGGCGGCTTCTCACAAATAAAGTATCATGATATACACAAGGACCTGGTATTGTCCGCGGGCGCGTCTTTATACCTGGACCGCCTGATCGTTTCATACAAGCTGATGCGCAACATAAGCAGCCCGGGCTCGGTAAAGTCCTACACGCACGTGCAGAGCGCCGGCTACGGCCGGGAAGGAGAGCACTGGACCTTCCTGACGGCCTCGCAGGGCAAGCAGGCCTACCTGGCCACCTACATCGCCAGCCCGCAGGAGATCAGGCAGAGCGCGACCAGCTTCATGCTGAACCACCGGCGCTGGCTTAAAAAAGATTTCGGCGCGACCGGGGACGTTTCCTGGCTGGAGCTTGAGGGCGGTTATAAAAAGTACGGTGTTTCGCTGGGCTGTTTCTTTTACTTCTGAGGATACACAACTATGCCTAACAAAATGCGGAAAGTGCTCGTAGTGCTGGGCACGCGGCCCGAGGTCATCAAACTCGCGCCGGTGATAATGGAACTGAACAGGCATCCGGCCAGGCTCAGGACCGTAGTGTGCTCAACGGGGCAGCACCGCCAGATACTGGACCAGATGATGAGAGTGTTCGATATCAAGGCCGACTTCGACCTGAACCTGATGCGCCCGAACCAGGCGCTGCCCGAATTCCTGCAGCATTCCGTGCACGAACTGAACCGCGTGATAGCGAAAGTGCGCCCGCAAATGACGGTGGTGCAGGGCGACACCATAACCGCGGCCGCCGCGGCGCTCGCCTCCTATTACGCCAGGGTGCCGGTGGCCCACGTTGAGGCAGGGCTGCGCTCGCACGACAGGAACAACCCGTTCCCGGAAGAGGCCAACCGCCTTATCATAGACCAGGTCAGCGACCTGCTGTTCGTGCCGACCAGGCTGGCGGCCCGCAACCTCGAGAAGGAAGGCTGCCCCCGGTCCCGCATCCTTATAACCGGCAACACGGTGATAGACTCGCTGCGCCGCTCCCTTAAACTCATAGACAGAAGGATGGAATGCTGCAAGATCCCGAAAGGGAAAAAGCTGGTGCTGCTCACCCTGCACCGCCGCGAGAGCTTCGGTAAGACGCTGGAAGGCATCCTCAAGGCGCTGAAAGAAGTGGTGGAAGCGAACGAGCACGTTTACATGGTCTATCCCGTGCACCCGAACCCGAACGTAAAAGGCCCGGTCCACAAGCTGATGAAACACCCGAGGATCAAGCTCATAGAGCCGCTGGACTACCTGCCTTTCCTGTCCCTGATGTCCAGGAGCGACCTTATCGTCACCGACTCGGGCGGCGTGCAGGAGGAGGCGCCGGCCCTCAATAAGCCGGTTATCGTGCTGCGCGAAAAGACAGAGCGCAGCGAAGCGATAATCGCCGGCTGCGCCAGGCGCGTCGGGACCAGCTACGAGGAGATAATCCGCGAGATAAAGCCCGCGGCGCAAAGGCTCGAAATGAGCTGCTCGGCCGGGGCCGATATCTTCGGGGACGGCCGGGCCTCGGAAAGGATAACGAAGGCCATACTCCATTATTTCGTCCCGTCCAAGTATCCGCTTCCGGGCGAGTTTTCAAGGGACACCGTCCTGAAGGATTTCATCCCGCCGGAAAAGGTGCTGCTCGGCAAATAAGGAGCGGGTGCCGCGCTGCCCGGTCACGGCGTTACATGAAAACTCTGCTTTTATTGCCGCTGCTGTTCTTCTTCGCCTGCGCCGGCGCGGGACCGCGCGGGAACCCGGCCCTGGAACTCTGGCGCCGCTATGAACCGCGGGCCGCCGCCGGCTACGCCCTGAACCCTTACCTGAACAACATCCTCGGCATCTACCTGCTGGGCGAAAAGTCCGGCTCCGCGGAAATAGGCCGCTACATACAATGGTATTGCGACCGCCTAAACTATCCCGACAAGCACGGGGTTACGGGGAGCATCTACGACTATTACATCGCCGGGGACGGCTCTGAAACGGCCGGGACGACCTATGATTCGGTGGACAGCTACGCGGCCACTTTCCTGCTGATGGCCGCGCGGTATTACGCGGTTACCGGAGACGCCGCGCTGATAAGGAAAAACTGGGCGAAGATCAAGGATGTGGCTTTTACCATAGCGTACCTGCAGGATAAGGACGGCCTGGTGAGGGCGCTCCCCGCCTCGGACCAGAAGTACCTGATGGATAACTGCGAATGTTACGGAGGGCTGCTTGCCTACCAGGACCTGTCCGAGAAGCTCGGCTACGGCCGCGACCCGTACTACGAAACGGTGGCGGCCTCGATAAAGCGCGGGATAACGGAAGTCCTTTACAACGCGGAACGCGGATTTTTCCACTGGGGGATCTCGGGGGGGGTAAAGAGCCCTTACAGCCCCGGCGTATTATACCCCGACGCGCTTTCGCAGATCTTTCCCGCGCTGTACGGCGTCAACCGGGACGCCGGGCCGCTGAATAAATTCCTCGGGACCTATAAGGACAAACTGGGAGCTTTCCCGCTGGAGCAAAGGCTTATAGTTGAAATGGCCAAAAAAAAGGAAAGCGGGTGCGCAGCGGGGACGGACGCTTCCTGCGCGCCCAATTACTGAGCCCCGCATAAGTAATGGCCTGACGTTGCGATATTATACAGGGACTGGCGGAATAGCGGTCCGTGTGCTAAAATAAATGTACGGGGATGTTTTTTTGGATATTCCGGGCTGCAGGCGCGGGAGCGCCGGGGGGAACCGATGAAATTTAAACAATGTCCTTTCTGCGTCTGCCGTTACGACGGCGACTTCTTCTATTACTGCCGCCTGACGAAGCGCGAGGTGGACAGATCCCACCGCTGCGTTAACCCGGCCCTGCGCCGGAGCCATACGCGCGGGTAAGCCCTGCGCTCCGTATGTTCAGAAAAGCCTGACGGTAATCCAATAGACGGCGGCGGAGATCAGCGCGGCAGCCGGGATGGTAAGCACCCAGGCCCACACTATCTGTCCGGCCACGCCCCACTTCACGGCGTTGAAACGCTTGAGCGTGCCCACGCCCATTATGGCGCCGGTGATGGTGTGCGTGGTGCTCACCGGGATCCCCATCCCCGAAGCGAGGTAGAGCGTCGCGGCGGCGCCGGACTCGGCGCAAAAGCCGTCCACGGGCGCCAGTTTAGAGATCTTGTTCCCGAGGGTCTTCACTATGCGCCAGCCGCCGCACATCGTGCCCAGGCCTATCGCGGAGTAACAGAGCACGGCCACCCACTTGGGCACGTCGAACCCGGACCCGTCCGGCCCGGTGCTGATATAGCCGGCGCTGACCAGCAGTCCCGTTATAATACCCATCGTTTTCTGGGCGTCGTTGCCGCCGTGCCCCAGGCTGTAGGCGGCGGCCGAGAAGAGCTGCCCTTTTCTGAAGAGATGGTCCACTTTGCCCGGGATCGATTTGCTGAACAGGCGGTAAACCACCGTTCCGAAGACAAGGCCGAGCAGCATGCCGAGCACCGGCGAGATCACTATGAAGGCGAGGATCTTGACTATTCCGGACATCACCAGGACCTTGGTGGACCCGGCTTTCACCACAGCGGCGCCGGCCAGCCCGCCCATCAGCGCGTGCGACGAGCTGGAAGGCAGGCCGTAATACCAGGTAAGGATATTCCAGGCGCAGGCGCCGACGAGCGTGCCGAAGATGACGGCGCTGTCGATGCAGGCGATATCCACTATCCCCTTGCCCATGGTCTTGGCCACGGAATGGTCGAAGATGAAGAAGGCCACCACGTTGAAGAACGCCGCCCACCGGGGCGTGAGCACGCGCGTGGACACGATGGTCGCTATGGAGTTGGCGGAGTCGTGAAAGCCGTTAAGGAAATCAAACACCAGCGCCAGCGCTATCAGGCCGATAACGACCAGCAGTGAATTATCCATGCTTCACCATTATGGACTCTATCATCTTGGCCACGTGTTCGCAGGTGTCGAGCGTGCCCTCGGCCACTTCGTAGATCTCCTTCCACTTGATGACCATCATCGGGTCCTTCTCGGTCTCGAAGAGGCGGCTGATGGCCTTCTCGCGGATCTGGTCGCCCATG
>CAZJUL010000272.1:703-4140 GCA_964549095.1 uncultured Elusimicrobiaceae bacterium | reverse complement strand
GCATATGCTGAACCGGTTCAACGAGACGGACCGCGGCACCTGGTACAGCCAGGTCTTTTTCAGGGCCCTCTCGGACCCGGAATTCAACAACGACTTTTTCAGGTCCAACCCGTTCGCCGTGAGCCCGGACAAGCAGGCCAGCGCGGCCCTCACGCGCAAATCCAATTCCACCATCCTGCGCCTGAGCGCCGACCAGAAGTACCTGCGCACGGCTGACCAGAAATATTTTTACAAGTCCTACGAGTCGGCGCCGCGCCTGGATTTCCAGACGGTGCCTTTCAAGCTGGGCAAGACGCCGTTCCTGCATACTTTCAACGGCTGGTTCGCCAGCGGCAAGGAGGCCGACGCCCGGTATTACCAGAAAAGGGGGCAGGGCGTCTGGACGGTCTCCGAGACGGTGCCGCTGGCCCGGCACATAACCTTCCAGCCCGCGGTCTTTTACGACCAGCGGGTCTTCGTGGCTACCGGGGCCATGACGGCGGACCGGTGGGTGGGGCGCTACGGGACCAACCTGAACCTGCGCTACGACAGGCTGTGGGGCTCGCTGGACATCCGCTATAACTATACCGGCCGCCTGGCCGCCAACAAGCCGGTGCTGGACCGGGGCGCCGCCGACAGGGGGGAAGAGGTCAAGACGCTGTCGCCCGAGCTGTTCCTCACGCCGCGCCCCAATTCCTATTTCAGGGCCGCCACTTCTTACGACCTGCGCGGCCAAACGCGCGGCAGCTTCGCCAACCGCCTGTCCACTATGACGGCGGAATACTATACCGCGCCCCGCAAGGACCTGGAGATCTACCTGCAGGATTCCTACAGCTTCGCGGAAGGCCACAAGAGCGTGGTGGCGCAGATCAATTCCGGCGGCGAGGAGAACTACACGGGGCTGGGCCTGGCCGGCTACAGCACCCTGCCGCACGCCGTGGTCTTCAACCATACTCTGGGCTTCAGGGTGCCGTGGGCCCGCACCTGGCGCGCCGAGGCGGTGCTGCGCTACAAGCTGACGCACGACAAGGGGCTGAATTTTACCGGTTTCTATTTCTTCGAGAAAGGCCTGATACTTTACAAGGATTTCCACGATTTCCGCACCCGCTGGGATTTCAAGGTGCGCAAGGACGTGAAGGAATTCTCTTTCCTGATCAGTCTGAAGATGAACGACCCCGCCAGGCGCGACGCGCTGGAGGAGTCGTCCAGGAACTACTGGCATCCCTGGCGGAAGCCGGGGCAGATAAGGGACTGACGGCTGGCCGTCGGCCGATTTATCGGGGTTTTATAAAATGATAAACTATTTACGGGAGAGAACATTAAACTTATGAAAAAACCTGTATGGCTCGTGACCGGCGGCGCCGGGTTCATCGGTTCAAACATCGTGGAAGGATTGCTCGCGAAGGGCGAGACGGTGCGGGTGTTCGACAATTTTTCCACGGGCACGAAAGAGAACCTGGCCCCGTTCAAGCATAAAATAAAGCTTTTCGAAGGTGATATAAGGAACCCGGCCGCCCTCAAGAAGGCAATGAAAGGTGTCACCTATGTCAGCCACCAGGCCGCGCTGCGCTCGGTGCCGAAGTCGGTGGACAACCCGGTGGACTGCAACGAGGTCAACATCACCGGCACTTTAAATGTTCTCATCGCCGCCAGGAACGCCGGGGTGAAAAGGCTGGTCTACGCGTCGTCGAGCTCGGCGTACGGCGATTGCAAGGTGTTCCCGCAGGTGGAGACGCTGGCTCCTAACCCGGTTTCGCCTTACGCGGTGGCCAAGCTGGCGGGCGAACATTACTGCATGGTCTTCGCCCGTACCTACCGCTTCGAGACCGTCGCGCTGCGCTATTTCAACGTGTTCGGGCCGCGGCAGAACCCGGAATCGCTGTATTCGGCCGTCATCCCCAAGTTCATGGAGCAGGCGCAGCAGGGGAAGCCGCTGGAAGTGCACTGGGACGGCAGGCAGTCCAGGGATTTCACCTTCGTGAAGAATGTCGTGGACGCCAATATCAAGGCCGCCCTCGCGCCCAAAGCGGCCGGCAACGTCTATAACATCGCCACCGGCACCACCGATTCACTGCTGGACATCATTTCCGGGCTTGAAAGCATTCTCGGGCGTAAATTGAAGATACACAGCCTGCCGAAGCGCGCCGGGGACGTGCGCAAGACCTGGGCGAATATCTCCAAGGCGCGCAGGGAGCTGGGCTATAAGCCGCTGGTCGGGTTTAAAGAAGGGCTCAAGCTGACCTGGGGATATTTCGAGGACCGTTTCGGCCGCTGATCCCGTTTTTAATAAGGAGCGACATCATGTTCTTGAACGTTTCTTCTTCATCGGGCTGGATAGAGGTGGTCTGCGGGAGCATGTTCTCCGGCAAGACGCAGGAACTCATCCGTCGGCTGCGGCTGGCCAACATAGCGCGGCAGAAGGTGCAGGTGTTCAACTCGCACCTGGACGTGCGCTACGGCAAGGAGCACCTGGTCTCGCACGATAAATCGATGCTGCCTTCGCGGCCGATAAAGACGGCGAAGGACATCCTGAAGGATACCGCCCACGATACGCAGGTGGTGGGGATAGACGAGGCGCATTTTTTCGGCGAGGAGATAGTGGAAGTCTGCCAGAAGCTGGCCAATTCCGGCAAGCGTGTGATAGTGGCCGGCCTGGACCAGGACTACCGGGGCGAACCTTTCGTCAATATGGCCAAGCTGATGGCGGTGGCCGAGTCCGTCACCAAGAACCTGGCCATCTGCATGGTCTGCGGGAATCCCGCCCATTTCAGCCAGCGCCTGACGGACAGCGGCAAAAGGATAGAGGTGGGCGCGGGCGACAAGTACGAGGCCCGCTGCCGCAAATGCTTCAAGCCGGAGAAGTAAGCTATGTATATCCCTAAAGAAAATCAGACCCCGACGCTGTTCCCGGACTTTTTCCAGCTGGGCGCCAAGTTCGATCCGGCCAACCGCTGGCTGAAGCTGGCCGAGATAATTCCGTGGGGCAAACTGGACGAGCTTTACGGGCGCTATTTTTCCGAGACAGGCCGCCCGGCCAAGGATTCGCGGCTGGTCTGCGGGCTTTTCATCCTGAAGGAGCTGAAATACTTTTCGGACGAGGAGGCGGTGAGCGAGTTCCGGGAAAACCCCTACGTGCAGGCCTTCTGCGGCTGCGAGTTCTTCGTGACGGAGAACGCCCCGTCGGCCAGCCTCTTGTCGGAGCGCCGCAAGCGCCTGGGCGAGGATTTCTTCAACTACCTGGAAGGCGATATCGCCAAAATACTGCGCGAGCAGAAATTCGTGCGCCCGAAGCCCCGCCAGGAAGACGAAGGCTTCTTCGACAACATCCTCAACGCCTTCCGCGGCCTCTTCGGGAAATAAACGGATAAAAGATCAGGGGACAGGCTGCTTTTTATTTAAAAGCAGCCTGTTTCCTTTTTTTAATATATTGGAGCGGGTGGCGGCGGAATGGCTCCGAA
>CAZJUL010000272.1:0-665 GCA_964549095.1 uncultured Elusimicrobiaceae bacterium | reverse complement strand
GGGCTCCAGTTGGGGGTGAAGGTCTTGCCTTTGAGGTCGGTGAGGGGGTGGGGGGCCGAGCCGTCGGAGTCCATCACGAAAAGCTCGCGCTTGCCGCGGCGCGTGGAAGTGAAGGCTATGAACCGCCCGTCGGGCGACCAGGACGGGTCTTCGTTGTCGCCGGAAGCGCTGGTCAGCCGCCGTATCTGTCCGCCGGTCAGGTCCGAAATAAAGATGTTCATCTTCTCTTTTGAAGACTCGCGCCCCGCGAACACTATCCACTCGCCGGAGGGCGACCAGTTGGGCGAGTCGCACCAGCTCATCCGCGTCAGCTTCCTGGTCTTCTGCGCGGCCAGGTCCAGCACGTAGAGCTGCGGATTGCCGGCCCTGTCCGAAATGAACGCCACCTGCTTGCCGTCGGGGGAATAGGTCGGGCTGGAGCTGACCCCGAAGGAGGTCAGCATCTTCTTCAGCTTCTTGGTGACCAGGTTGATCATGTAGATGTTCGGGTCTTCGCCGCGCGACAGGGTCATCACCATTGTCATTCCGTCCGGGGAAAAACCGCCGGGGATATTTAGCCCCTGGTAGGTGGTGAAGGGTTTTATCTTGCCGGCCTTGCGGTCTATCTCGAACATATCCGGGTTGCCGTAGCGGTAGGTGGTGTAGAATATCTTGGTGGCGTCCTG
>CAZJUL010000271.1:869-4141 GCA_964549095.1 uncultured Elusimicrobiaceae bacterium | reverse complement strand
AAGCATGAAGCAGCGGATCTACCGGAGGATTTTATGAAAAAAATACTAGCAGCGGCCCTTTTGCTGGTTTCCTGGACGCCCGTCCGGGCGGCGGAGGCTGACCACTTCACGCTTCCCGAGGGCCAGATAGCCGATATCACCGCCCAGGTGAACACCCTGGCCAACGAAGGCCTGGCCCGCGCCATCGAAGACCTGAACGCGGCTGGCGGCTGCTCTGACACGCGCGAGAGCGAAGAACAGTTTTACGAGCGGCTGACCGACGTTTTCTCCAACCACAAGAAAGGCCAGCTGGTGCAGGTGATAATACGCGGCGACGTGCCGCGCACGGTGATACCGCTGAAGGAATCCGTGTACAGCGAGTGGAGCATCTGGAACGGCTTCCTGCTGGGGCGCAAAGGCGCGGCCAAGAGCCCGCTGGCGCTGTTCCCGCTGGTAAAGATAGGCGACACGACCGTGGGCGTGGACAAGCTGGAGCACATGTTCGGCATGGGCCTGCGCTATTTCAAGAAGCATTACCTGGAAGAGCGGCCGCTGGTGCCCGTGCTGAAGGGCGGCATCTTCAAGGAAAAGACCTTCCTCGGCGGCAACATGCTGGCCACCGGCGTGTTCTCCTACGCGGACCTCGCCGCCAATTTCAACGGGATGCGCTTCTGGAACCACATGCTGCAGAAGCGCGACGACGTGCTGGGCGCGCAGCACAACGCCGGGCCCTATGCGGCCTGCCGCGACGGCAAGTGGGCTAAGAACGCGGAGCGCCCGATAGATTTCCGCACCTACGTGGACGTCACCATGCAGGAGAGCATGAACTGCTCCAAGTTCGCCACCGCGGCCGGCGCGAGGAAGTTCACCCAGGCCCTGGCCACCCTGCAGGAGCGCGACGGCAGCCGCATCTTCGCCTGCCCCGAGAACCCCGGCCTGATGGACGCGGCCGCCAAAAAATACGAGGTAGAGATAGCCGGCGACAGCCGCGGCACCAAAGTTGACCACTGGATAATAAACCGCGAGGGCAACGGCCAGGTCTCCTACTTCAACGAATTCTGAAAGCCGCGGCCTGCGACGGACCTGGACCTATGACTTCAGCGGATAACGGGGCGGAAACCGGCATTCCCGGGCTTCAGATCATCGGGGTGCTGGAATCCTGCTTCCGGGAAAAATTCGGCACGCCGCGCCAATCCCTCCTCGTGCCCGGTTCGCCGGCCAGACTGCGCATCTATCCCGGCTATTTTCCCGTTCACTCGCTGGCCGGCCTGTCGGAGTTCAGCCACGTGTGGCTCATTTCGTGGTTCCACCTGAATACCAACAAGGTTTTCCATCCCAAGATCCATCCCCCGCGGTTGAGGGGGAGGAAGATCGGCGTTTTCGCTTCCCGCTCGCCGCACCGCCCCAATCCGCTGGGGCTGTCCCTGGCGAAACTCGAGCGGGTAGCCGGGGATACGCTGTACCTTTCCGGGATAGACCTGGTGAACGGCACGCCTATCCTCGACATCAAGCCGTACCTCCCTTACAGCGACAGGGCTGAAAGCTCTTTGTCGGGCTGGCTGCCCGGCAACGCATTTCCCGAATTGAAAGTAGAGTTCTCCCCGCGCGCCCTCAAAGATATCGGGGAAGCTAAACCGCAGGACGGAACCGACCTCCGCCAATTGATCTCGGAAATCCTCCGGCATGACCCGCGCAACATCCGCGACGCCACCCAGATGAAGGACGGCGCCGAGCTGGAATTCTTCCTGTGCGACCGCGAAGTGCATTTTACCGTAGCCGGCGATACCGCCACCGTAACGCGCGTCGCGGCCGCCGTCAAATTCGAAAAGAAGTTCCGCAGAGAAAAGCCCAAAAATAATTAGGGACAGCGCCCTATTTATTCCGCCGCAGAATGATCAGGGTATTCCCTGAAAAAAATAGGGCGCTGTCCCTGTTTTCCCATAAGGCCTATGCCCCGGTCCGGCCGGGCGTAGGTCTTAATGCTATTTCGGGTAGGCCTAAAAAGGCCGCCCGGACATCCTTTCGGCCCTTACGGACCGGGACGAACTACGGTAAACTATATTATAAGCAATGCACCTTTCAGGAGAACGATGCTGAAGATATCGAACCAGAACGAAATACGGTTGGCGAAAGCGGTTTTTATCCTTTTAACGGCGGTAGCGGCGGTCTGTATGACCGACCTTTCCTACGGCCAGTCCGGCGCGGCGGAAGAATTGCTCCGCGCGGCGAACGGGTCCGGCGTTTTCGGCCAGGCTGCGCTGCCGGTACGCGCGCCGGCCATTCCCGAGATCGGCCAGCCCGTGCAGTACGGCCAGCTTACCCAGGAAGCGCGGCAGGCGCTGATAGCGGATTTCAAAGAGCGGCTTGTAAAACAGATCAAGGACAATTGGCTCCACCCTTCCAAGGTGGATGACGAGATAGTAAAAGAGCTGGGCCGCGCTTACAAGGAAGGGGTGCTGGAGCCGGTCATCATCGGCGTCCTCAGCGACCCCCGGCTGGCCAAGTTCTTCCCGCAGGGCGCCAAGCTGAAGCCCGAAGAGGCGGCGCGGATCTTTTCGATGTATATAGGCGCGGAGCTGGAATCCAGCGGCAATGTGGAAGGCGTGCCGGCGGTAGAGCAGTGGGACGAGCTGACGCAGCGGCACCTGGCGCTGGCGACGGGCGGCGATTACGCCCCCAGGCAGAAAGGCCAGGCGTCGCTGCTCAAGGAGCGCGGCTTCCTGGCCGAGCTGGCCGCGCTGCAGAAATCTCCTTTTTCCGGCGGCAACAGGGTGGAGCCGCTGATAAACGGCGCGGCCTCGTTCGCGAAGCGGGCCGAGCTGATGCAGGGCGCAAAGCGCAGCCTCTACCTGACCACCTGGGCCTTCTACGACGACGAGACCGGGCGCCTGACCGCCGACCTCCTGATAGCCAAGAAAAAAGCCGGGCTGGACGTCCGCCTGATGATAGACAAGGACACCGCCGGCATCTACGACAAGGGCATCCTGGCGGAAATAGAGGCGGCGGGCGTACCGCTGCTGCGCTACCAGCCGAAGGCGAAGCCCTATTACGAATTCCACTCCAAAATACTGATAGTCGACGGCAAATACGCCGTGCTGGGCGGCATGAACATCGGCAACGAATATTCCCATATGGCCGGTGACCAGCGCTGGCGCGATACCGACGTGTTCGTGCAGGGGCCGGTGATGGAGGACGCGATGCGGTTCTTCGCCGGGGCCTGGAACGCGCAGGCCGCCGAGGAAGGCGGGCGCTATCCCAAAGCGTCGGCTTCCGCTTTCGACGGCACGCCGGCC
>CAZJUL010000271.1:0-859 GCA_964549095.1 uncultured Elusimicrobiaceae bacterium | reverse complement strand
ACAGGAACCCTACATACTGCTTTCCATGCTGAAAGCCGTCTACGGCGCCACCGGGCGCATAAACATCGAGAACGCGATAATAGTAATGCTGCCTTCGATGAAGCAGGCCCTGCTGGACGCGCGCGCCCGCGGGGTGGAAGTGAACATCCTCTCCAATTCGCTCGAGACGATAGGCGACAAGATAATGGGCAGCATGATACTCGGCAGCTTCCCGGACCTGATGAAGGCCGGCGCCAATGTATACCTCAAGGAAGGGGGCCTGGCCAACCGCCTCCATTCCAAGTTCATGACCGTGGACGGGGTTTACGGCACTATCGGCTCTTTCAACCTGCAGCCCCGCTCTATCCGCTATGTGATGGAGATAACGGTTAATTTCAGCGATACGGAAGCCGTTTCGAAGCTGGACGCCGCTTTCAGGAACGATATCGCGGCGGCAAAAAAAGCCGTGAAGGTAAAGGACCTGGATATCCCGGTAATACCCATAAAGGGCCTTATACATAAACTGATGTTCAACCAGTTATAATGGAAACAATGTCCGGAACGAAGAGCAAAGTGATGAGGAGCGCCTTCGCGGTCCCCGCGCTGCTCATCGCGCTTCTGCTGCCGTGCCTGTCGGCCGCGGTCCCGCCGGCCGCGCTTCACGCGGCCGCGACCGCCAAATGGGACCTGTCGGCCGCGCGCGAATTTACCGCCGAGCTCACGGACGAGCGGCTGGCCGCCATAGCGGGCGCTTATGGCGGGGAAAAGGGCGAAGCCCTCCGCGCTAAGCGGGACGCCGTGGCCGCCTTGCTGGGCCGCTACCGCTCCGGGTCGGTGTCGGGAGAAGACCTTACAACGGCTGACGCGCACCTTGAACGCG
>CAZJUL010000270.1:0-4144 GCA_964549095.1 uncultured Elusimicrobiaceae bacterium | reverse complement strand
ACTTTCCTTGAATTTTAATTAAACTCCCGGAGGACCTATGGACCTGCCTTTCAACCTCGGAAACATCGGCGGCAAGATAAAAAAAGTGAAAGAGGACGGCTGCGTATTCGTGTACGCGGTGAACGTCCCCCCCGCCGAACTTAAAGAATTCACGCAGTCGGCGCTGGTGCGGCTGCAGTCGGTGGTCTCCCTGCCGGGCTTCCGCACCGGTAAGGTGCCGCTGTCGATGATAAAGGGCCAGTTCCCCGCGATGGTGAAGGACGAGGTGCTGGACATCGCCGCAAAGGCGGCCCTCCCGGAAGTGCTCAAGGCCGGGAAGGTCACGCCGGTGGTCACCCCGCTGCTGATGAACGTGAGCTACGCGCAGGACCAGACGCTCTCTTTCGAGCTGCAACTGGAATGCAGCCCGCAGGTGGACCCGAAGAATTACGAAAAGATCCAGGCCGTGCGGAAGGTGAAAAAGATCGGCGAAGAGGAAGTGACCAGGTACATAGACCAGGTCCGCGAATATAACGCCTATCTCAAGCCCGTGGACGCCGCCGCGCCGGTGGACAAGACCCATTTCATAGTGGTGGATTACGAGTCCTACGACAACGGCGTCAAAGTGGCCGACGGGGACGTGAAGGGCGAGCTGGTGGATATGTCCAGCCCCCAGACCATAGCCGGCCTGGCCGAGAATATCCTTGGCGCCAAAAAGGGCGAGACCAGGGAGTTTAAATCGGAATTCGGTGAAAAGAAGCTTTCCTTCAAAGTGACCGTCACGGAGATCAAGCAGAAGGTGGTCCCGCCGATAGACGAGAATTTCCTGAAGGAAGCCGGCGTGAAGGACGAGGCCGAGCTGCGCGCCAACGTGGCGCAGCTGCTGGAGCGGGGCGAGACCGAGAAGACCGAGAAGGACCTGCTGTCGCAGATAGAGGATTCCCTGATAAAGAGCAATCCCTTCAAGCTTCCCCCGACGCTGGTCAGGGACGAGGCGCGCGAGCTGCTGGACATGCTGAAGAAAAGGGTCCCGGCCGGCGAAGAGCTGGACGAGGACGCCTACCTGGCCAAGCTGCAGCCCGTGGCGGAAAGGAACCTCAGCCTGACCTACCTGCTGCACAACATAGCCAAGAAAGAGAACATCAAGGCTACGGAAGAGGAGCTGGGGGCCGAGCTTGAAAAAGTGCTGGCCCGGCTCGGCACCGAAGACGAGAAGGCGAAGGCGAAGGACCTCTTCGCGAAAAGGAAGGACTACATCATGGCCTCCCTGGTGGAGAACAAGACCATGACTTTCGTGAAGTCCAAAGCTGTAATTAAGGAAGAGGTGCACTAGAGCCGGGGACATACCTCGCGGCGAGGTGTGTCCCCAATGCTTGTCACTTCAAGGCAAAAGCAAGGGGACTGTCCCCTGACTCTCAGAGACTTAAGGAGCTACTACATGATAATCCCGACGATAATAGAGAAATGGAACCAGGGCGCGATGGTCGGCTACGATATCTATTCCCGGCTGCTGAAGGACAGGATCATCTTCATCGGCGACCCCGAAGGCGCGGTCTCTACCGCTTCGGCCAATACCGTCATAGCCCAGCTCCTGTACCTTGACGCCGAAGCCAACGACAAGGACATCAACCTTTACATCAACTCCCCCGGCGGCATGGTGACGGCCGGCCTGGCCGTCTACGACACGATGCAGTTCATCAAGGCCCCCATCTCCACCATCTGCATGGGCATGGCCATGAGCTTCGGCGCGGTGCTGCTGGCCGCCGGCTCCAAGGGCAAGCGCTACGCGCTGCCGAATTCCCGCATAATGATACACCAGCCCCTCATCTGGGGCGGCGGCATCTCGGGCCAGGCCACCGATATCGAGATAGAGAGCAAAGAGATGCAGGAGAACAAGACCCGCCTCATCGACATCCTGGCCAAGCACTGCGATAAGAAGCCGGAGCAGGTCCGCGCCGACATGGAGCGGAACTATTACATGTCCGCGGAGCAGGCGAAGAATTACGGCCTGATAGACGGAGTGCTGGACTTCAAGAAGAAATAAAACATGGCAGAAAACGCTACCGACAGTTTCCCCGCGACGATCCCCGCCATAGCCATCAGGGACGTGGTCCTCTTCCCGCACATGGCCCTGCCGCTTTCCGTGGACAGGCCCAAATCCGTGGCGGGCATAGAACAGGCCCTGAAAGCCGGCAAATACCTGCTGGCGCTCACCCAGAAAAAGCCCGCCGTCAACGACCCCGCCCCCGAGGACCTGTACCCCTTCGGCGTGGTCAGCGAGGTCTCCCAGTCCCTGAAGATGCCGGACGGGACAATGCGGGTGTTCCTGGAAGGTAAGAGGCGGGCGCGCGTGACGAAACTGACGGTGGACGCCGAAAAGAACTGCCTGATGGCCGAGGTGGAGTATATAGAGGAGCGGGTGGAGAAGACGCCGGAAGTGATAGCGCAGATGCGCCACGCGGTGGAAGTGTTCGAGGCCTACGTGAAGCTGGGCACCCGCATAACGCTGGATACCGTGGCGCTGCTGGCGCAGATGGAGGACCCCTCCAAGCTGGCCGACACCGTGGCCGCGAATTCCATTTTCAACATCACCGACCGCCAGGACGTGCTTGAGACAACGGACCCCCGGGAGCGGCTGGAAAAGATCACTAAGATCCTCGCCAAGGAAATAGAGATCCTGGACATCGAGCAGAAGATCCACCACCGCGTGAAGGGGCAGATAGAGAAATCGCAGAAGGAATATTACCTGAACGAGCAGATGAAGGCGATACAGAAGGAGCTGCACCAGAAGGACGATTTCGCCAAGGAAGTGGACGAGCTCAAGAAGAAGATAAAGACCGCGAAGATGCCGAAAGAGGCCGAAGCCGCCGCGGAGAAGGAGCTGGCCCGCCTGTCTAAGATGATGCCGTTCTCCCCCGAATCCACCGTGTCCCGCACCTACCTGGACTGGCTGGTCAACCTGCCCTGGATGACGGAAACCGTGGACGCCATAGATCTGACGCTGGCCAGGAAGATCCTCGACGAGGACCATTTCGGCCTGAAGAAACCCAAAGAGCGCGTGCTGGAATACCTGGCCGTCTGCAAGCTGACGGAGAAGCTGAAGGGCCCGATACTCTGTTTCGTCGGCCCCCCCGGCGTGGGCAAGACCTCCATAGCCCGCTCAATAGCGCGGGCCATGGGCAGGAATTTCGTCAGGATCTCGCTGGGGGGCGTGCGCGACGAGGCCGAGATACGCGGCCACCGGCGCACCTATGTCGCCTCGATGCCGGGCCGCATCATACAGAGCATCAAGAAGGCCAAGAGCAGGAACCCGGTCTTCCTGATGGACGAGATAGACAAGATGGGCTCGGACTGGCGCGGCGACCCCGCCGCCGCCCTGCTGGAGGTCCTGGACCCCGAGCAGAACCACGAATTCGGCGACCATTTCCTGGACGTGCCCTTCGACCTCTCCAAGGTCATGTTCATCACCACCGCCAACACGCTGTGGGGCATCCCGGTGAGCCTGCGCGACAGGATGGAGATAATAGAATTCAACGGCTACACCCATAACGAAAAGATCGCGATAGCGAAAAAATTCCTGCTCCCCAAGCAGCTCAAAGAGCACGGGCTGAAGGAAAACCTGCTGAAGGCCGGCGACCCGGCCATAGACGCGATAATCCGCGGCTACACCCGCGAAGCCGGCGTCCGCAACCTGGAGCGCGAGATAGCCGCGATGTGCCGCCGCTCCGCGAGGACGGTGGTGGAATCCGGGGTGAAAGAAATAAAGGTCACCGCCGAGAACCTCGGCGACTACCTCGGCATCCCCAAGTTCGTCCGCGACGCCGGGCCGGCGAACGGCGTCGGCAGGGCCACCCGGCTGGCCTGGACCGAGAACGGCGGCGAGGCGCTTTCCGTGGAGGCCGTGGCGGTGCCCGGCAAGGGCGACCTGCAGCTGACCGGCAAGCTGGGCGACGTGATGAAGGAATCGGCGCACGCCGCTTTCTCATTCATAAAATCCAGGGAGCTGGTCCCCGAGGCCTATCTCAAAACCCATAATCTGCACGTGCATATCCCCGAGGGCGCCATCCCGAAAGACGGCCCGTCGGCCGGCATAACCATAGCCACCGCGCTGGCCAGCCTGCTCAGCGGCAGGCCGGTGAAAAAAGGCCTGTCCATGACGGGCGAA
>CAZJUL010000269.1:0-4165 GCA_964549095.1 uncultured Elusimicrobiaceae bacterium | reverse complement strand
CCGGCAAACTGGATACCGGCGCGCAGGCAGCCAGCGTCCTCAACGGCGTCTACACTACCGGTTCTTACGCGGACCCGGCCTGGATAACAAGCCTTTCGACCAGCAAGATTAACCTCTCCACCGTGACCGCCGCCATAGATGCGGCCGTGGCGCCTATAAACGCCGCAATTTCCACCGCGGTTTATACGGTCAACACCTACTCGGACCCGGCCTGGATAACAAGCCTCTCTACCAGCAAGATAAACCTTTCTACCGTAACCGCTGCGCTGGATGGCAAGCTTGCCAACGATGTGACCGTGCCGTCCACGCTGATCGATCTTTCGACCGTTACCTCGGCCCTTGCCGCAAAAGCCGGATTGGCGGACGCTAACACCTTTGCCTCTTCGCAGACCGTGGCCGACGCGCGCGGAATTTACGCGAACCGGCATATGCTGGGCGAGGGCGTGGAAATTTCTTCTGAAACCTCCCCCTCGCTCGGCGCGGGGGTCCGGGTTTCGTCCAACATCTACATAGTCGGCTTCAGCTCGGCCAACAGGTATTACGGCGACGGCTCCGCCATGACAGGCATTTTCAACAATGTGTCTACCATCACGGTCACGAACGGCAGCGTCGTAATAACCGCTCCCGGCACCGGCGGCAGCAACAATAACTACGGCATCTCGATAGGTTCCGACTCCTTCAACAACTACGATTACGGCGTGGGCGTAGGGAAGAGGACTCTCGGCAACTATAGTTACGGCGTGGGCCTGGGCAACAACGCTTACAGCAACTACAACTACGGCGTGGGCCTGGGCGCGAGCGCTTACGGGAACTACACCTATGGCGTGGGCGTGGGCAACAACGCCCACACCAACAACACCTACGGCGTGGGCATAGGCTACAACGCCTACGGCAACAGCGACTACGGCGTGGGCGTCGGGAACGAGGCAGCCTTCAACAACAACTACGGCGTGGGCGTGGGAAAAGGCGCAGGCGGCAACAGCACCTACGGGGTAGGCATAGGCAAGGACGCGATGAGCAACAACGAGTATGCCGTGGGCATAGGGGCCTATTCCCAGTATAACGATTCCTACGGCACCGGCGTAGGCGCTTACACCCAGGCCTTATCCTCTTCCGCCGCCCTCGGCTACTACGCGAAGGCCAGGAACCAGGAGGCCCTTGCCCTCGGCGCGGGGGCCAGCGCTAACGCCTTCCGGTCGGTCTGTATAGGCGCTTACTGCGTGAACAACGCCACCTCTACCGTCAAGATACGGGAGGATTACGCCCTTCACGTGGACTCCGTCGGCGTGAGCGGCGCCGTACCGCAGCTGACGGTAAGCACGAACATATTCATAGTCGGCTTCAGCTCGGCCGCCAGGTATTACGGCGACGGCTCCGCCCTCACCGGAATTTCCACGGCCGACACCCTCGGCACCCATAAGGCCACCACCACGCTGAACATGTCGGCCTTCGATATCGTCGGGGTCTCCACCGTCTCGGTGAGCTCGATAACGACCGCGGCGGCCGGCATCACCGTCAGCACCCACCTGTACATCGTTGGCGGCCGCCTCGGCGTCGGCACCGCCGCGCCGCTCTCCAGATTCGACGTGCTGGACGGCTCCATCACCGTTAGGGGGGACAGCGCCGGCCTGGTATTTGAAAGCTCCAGCCGCACGATCTCCGTCGAAAACGCCGCCGGACTCGGCGCCGGGCTGAAGATCTCGACCAACGTCTATATCGTCGGGTTCAGCTCCGCGTCTAAATATTACGGCGACGGCTCCGCCCTGACCGGCATAGCCGCCGGCGCGGACGATCTGGGCAACCATACCGCCACCCTGGACCTGGATATGGCCTCCCGCGACATCGTCGGCGTCTCCACCCTCACGGTAAGTTCCATCACCTCCGCCGGAGCGGGGATCACTTTCGGCACGAACGTTTTCCTCATGAACGGCAGCCTCGCCCTCGGAACTACCGCCCCCCTCTCCAGGTTCGACCTGGTGGACGGCTCTCTGACCATCAGGGGAACGGAAGCCGCGCTCGTCTTTGAAAGCTCCAGCCGCACCGTAGCCGCCGAATTATCCGCCGAACTCGGGGCCGGGATAAAGGTCTCGACCAATATCTACATCGTCGGGTTCAGTTCCGCGGCGAAATACTACGGCGACGGCTCCTCCCTCACCGGCATATTGACGGCCGCGCTCCCGGAAATAAGCGTCTCTACCATAAACGCCACCGGGACTACCCCTTACGGCGCGGTGAATATAACCACCCATACGCTTATCCAGGGCAGCCTGGCCGTCGGGACCACCATCCCGTACGGACTGTTCCACATAAGCCCCGCCTCTTTCACAGTCCTGGCGGGCGGGCAGACCGGCGTCGGCACTACGGCGCCCGCGGCGAAACTCGACATACAGGGCGGCGAAGAGGACGACGCCTACACCCTGCGGGCCGGAACGGGCCCCGCGGCTTACCACCTGGCGGTGTCCACGACCGGCAGGATAGGCGCCGGGACTTCCCTCCCGATAGCGCGCCTGGACATACAGGACTCCGGCGCGGCGGAGGCTTATCTCCTGCGCGCGGGCACGGGCCCGGCCTCTTACCTGCTGGCGGTGTCCACCTCCGGCAATGTAGGCGTCGGGACGGCCCTGCCGGCCGCGAAGCTGGATATCCTGGAAACGGAAACCGCCAACGCCTACGCCCTGCGGGTCGGCACAAGCGCGTCCTCCTACCAGCTCGTAGTCGCGACTACCGGCAACGCCGGCCTTGGCACTTCCAGCCCCGGTTCCAGGCTGCACCTTTCCAGCGTGGACAAGGATCCGTCCCAGTACGCGGACTCAATGTTCCAGATCGAGAGTTCCGGGTACGGCGACGACAACATATACATGACCCGCTATTCGGATACCTGGTGGTCCAAGACGCGGCTGAATTGGCGGCACGCCAGGGGCTCCAAAGCCGCGCCCGCCGACCTGCAGAGCGGCGACGTGCTGGGCAATATGGCTTTCGGAGGCTGGCTGAACGACGGCTGGCGCACCGGGGTCGCTTTTGAATCCTACGTCCACGGCGCCCCGTCGGGCAGCAACCTGCCCGGAAAATTCTACTGGATGACCTACGACAGCGCCGGCACGGGGCATTACCTGGCAATGCTGTCCAGCGGCACGGTGGGCATCGGGACCGCGGCGCCTGAAGCGCGGCTGGACATACGCGGCAGCGACGCGGAAGACGCCTACACCCTGCGCGTGGGCACCAGCGCCACGGCTTACCACCTGGTGGTTTCCACCGGCGGCAACGTGGGCATAGGGACTGCCGCCCCAGCTTCGTCCCTGTCCGTAGGCGGGAACTCGCAATTTGAGCTGGACACCTCGGTAGCGGGAGTAGTCAGGATCAAAGTTAACGGCGTAGTAGTAGCCGAAATGCTGCCGGATTAAGTCTTACCGGGCGCGCGGCGGCCTTCCGGCCGTTTTGCGCGCCTTCGGCAGCGGGCAGTTCGCGGTGCATATGCTATGAAGACGCAGGGAATAAAGAACGCGCTCCTTGCCGCCTTTTTGCCGGGCGCGCTGCTGCTTTGCGCCGGCTCAGGGCTGGAGGCCGCCACTTTCAGGGTGGCCAACAAGCTGGACACGACGGGCTACGCGGTGTTGCGGGGCACCGCCGAGGTGCTCGGCAGGTTCGACATTTCCACCGAGGCCGGTTCCGGCTACCCGCTCATCCTTTCGTCCGGCACGGGCGCCTCCGGCCAGGAGCTGGTGTGGCTGTCCACTTCCGGCTACGCCTCCATAGGCCCCCTGCCCCCCGCCGACGCGCTGCACCTTACGGGCCGGATCCGGCTGGACAACAATACCGACGGCGCCGGCAAGGGCTGCATCCAGTATAACGGCCCCGGCGGACAGCTTGAATATTCGGACGATTGCGTGACCTTCCAGCCCTTCGGCGAAACGGCCGCCAGCGGCTGGACCGACAACGGCGTACCGGTTTACCTGACCGTTACCGGCGATTATGTCGGGATAGGCGCCCTTTCCCCCGCCTACAAGCTGCACGTGGCCGGCAACGCCCTCGTCACCTCCAGCTTCTCCGTGTCCGGCTCGGGCATAACCGGCGCCGTGCCGGTCTTCCAGGTAGCCGGCGGAACGCTGACGGTGCAGGCCGACGGCCGCGCCGGCGTAGGGACTTCGGCGCCCCGCGCAAGGTTCAC
>CAZJUL010000268.1:0-4213 GCA_964549095.1 uncultured Elusimicrobiaceae bacterium | reverse complement strand
CCGGTGGTGTGGGAGGGGTACGGCGGTCCTATTGACCGCCGCCCCTATCCCGATCCTGCTGACGCTGCTCTACTGCAGGTTCAGTTTGTCGCTCTTGATGAAACCTTCGGTCCAGGTCCCGGCGCCGAATTCGGCCTTGCGGACCCTGTAGTAATCGCCCTTCTGCTCGGTGATCAGGACCTTCTCGCCGCTGTTGAGCTCGGTGATCTTGCCGGGGAAGAACCAGGTGTCTTTCTTGGTGACATCGGTGCCGTCCTTTATCACTACGCCGACCTTATTGGCGTTGGTCCGCATATACATCTGGCGGGCGTCGCCTACAAGCCTGCCCTTTTCCGAGAACGTAACATAAAGGGCGTCCGAGTTCGGCGCGACCACGTCGTAGAGCTTGCCGATATTGAGGTTCACCGCGGTCTTCGCCCTGCCGCCCACGCCTTCGGCCTTCAGATCGGACAGGAGGACTATCTCCCCGCGCTCGCTCTTGACCACGATGGCTACGGCGTCAGACGCCTGGAAACCGAAGTTCCTCACTTCGGCCTTCAGCATTACGTTCTCGCCCGCCTCGAACTTGCCGTTATTGTTCTCGTCGTAGAACGAGATGTCGAAGACCTTCAGCACGGCGTTCTCGCTGTAATGCTTGTCGGCTGCCGCGATGCCGGCCTGCTTGCCGGCCTCGAAGGCGCCGGGATACACTTCGGCCGCCATCTTCTGGTAGCCTTCGTTGTAGCCGCGCTTCGTCTGCTCGGCGCAGCCGGCCGCGAAACCTTCTTTCTGGCCGGCGGCCCGGCCGTTGGTCAGGCCCTGGGCTCTCTGGTCGGCGTATTCCCTTCTGCTGTATTCCTCATAGTACACATTATAGGACGAGTTGTAAGCCGAGTTATAAGCGTCCTGGTAGCCTTTCTCTTTGCCTTCGTTGAAACCGTTCCGGTAGCTGATGGAGAACTGCGCGTCGTAGGCCCGCCTGTACGCGAGATGGTATCTCTCGTTATAGCCGTCGCGCCTGGCGTTATCATACGCGTGCCGGTAGGCCCTTTGATAGCCCTCTCTAAAACCCCTCTCATAGGCCTTTCTTTCTTCCTGGGTGGCATAACCGTTGCGGACCAGCTCTATAGGAAGAGCCAGCGTGCGCGTTGCCAGGCCGCCTTTCGAGAGGCCGCCCGGCAGGCCTTTCACGGCGGATAAAGAGCTTTGGAGTTCGGTTTCCCGCTGGCTGAAACCGGCCTGATAGCCGGCCTTCTGCCCGTTCGCGGACTCTATGGCCGCCGCGTCGGACTGACCCTTCGCGTAACCCGCGCTGTAGGAAGCGGCGTCCTGCAGCCCTAATTCTTTCGCCTCGGGATAAGCGCCGTTGTAGCCGCTCGTATAGCCCGCGTCATAACAGCGGCGCTTGCCGGCCTCGGTACCGTTATTGGTCCCGGCGTACTGGCCGTCCGTGTTCCCTTTCTGCGTGCCCGCGGACTGGTCGACGCTGTAGCCGTCCCTGTAGCCCGCCTGCCTGCCGGCGGTATCGCCTTCATTATAGCCGTTCCTGCGTCCTTCCCTTTCTCCGGCTTCGATGCCTTCCGCGTAGCCTTCACGCCTGCCTTCCCTGGCGCCTTTTTCGGAACCATCCCTCACGCCGGCGTTATAGGCGTGGGTGGTATCGACCGGAGCCGGCGGCTGAGGCTGCGGCGGCTGAGGCTGCGGCGGCTGAGGTTGCGGCGGCTGCGGATGCGGCGGCTGCGGATGCGGCAGGGGCGGATGGCCAGGCTGTCCGGGCTGGCCGGGGTTAATGGGGTGAATCGGGTGAATGGGCTGACCGGGATGTCCCCCCTGGGGCGGCGGATCTTTCTGTGCCTGCAGGATCTCCGTGATCCTGTCGCTTACATCCGACAGCTGCCTGACGGACCCGTTGCCTGATGCAAAGATCACGCCCGAGGCTATCAGAAGAGAGGGTATCAACGACAACGCGCAGTATGTCTTTTTCATTAAGGCACTCCTGGGTTCCGGAACTTCCGGAGCATTACTATATATATATTGTAGCCAAACCCCGGATGGAGAAATAGAGCAGAAAGTCCCGGTTTTGCGTTGAAAAATGGCGCGCCGGATATAGGTCCTTTGGCCCAAAGTTAATTCTCAGCGCACGCAGCGGACGTAGAGGCGCATGGTCTTACCCATCGCGCCCGGGCCGCCGGTGGAGAACATCAGGTACCGCGCGTTCCCGCCGGCGCTCTCTTCCGACGACCAGAACAGCATGCCGAAATAGGGGCAGGAGTTCGCGCCGCCGCAAGCGGAATTGTGAAAGATCTTCAGCTCGTCTATAGTGGGAAGGCGCCCGCCCGACTTTTCGCAAAAAGCGGCTCCGTCCGCCCAGGCCAGCGCCGGGTATTGCCCGGCGGGCCGGCCGCTGTTCACTTCCGTTGTTCCCGCGGCGCCGGAGGGTGCGCCCGCCCCGGCCGCGGTTCTTGCCGGACTCTCCTGCCGGCTCACGGTTTCCTGTTTCCGCGGGGCGGCGGCCAGCGGCTCCGTGCCGCGGGCGCGGCCGGCCAGGTTCCTGGAGGCGTCCGCCCTGGTTTGCTCTTCTTTCGACCTGGCGGCCCGCACCACCGGTTCCAGCATCCGCTCAATTGAACCACCGGTTTCAAGAAGGGCGCGGACAAGGCGTACCGGGTCCTGCGCGCCGTCACCCGGAAGTATTTCCCCGCCCGGCAGGAGTATGCCGCCGTATTTGCGGCTGAAAAGCTCTACGCTGAGCCGGTCCGCGGCCACCGGCGGGTTCCAGATATTCACCCATTCGAGCAGGTTGCCGGGCCGCGTGAAATCGCCGAAACTGCCCGGGCTGAGTTTATCCAGGGTGGGACGGTTCATTTCCACGGCTATGAATTTATTAATGACCACGGCGGCGCCGCCGGTTTTCCCCGTGTTCTGAAGGGCGCCGACCGCTATTAAAGCCGGGGCGGCGGCCAGGCCTTTGGTCACGATATTTATTCCGGCTCCAGCGGCGGCGGCTTTACGCAGGGCTTTTAGTATCTCGGCGGCCATCTCTTCCCGGCTGGCGGCTTTGTATCCCTGATGCGTCCAGATAACCGCGCCCGGCCTGTCGGACAGGGCAGCCGCGAACGGCGCGTGTTTCCCGGCCGACAAGGACTTGCGGAAAAAAGTCCTGCCGAACCAGGACGCCGGCCCCGTTCCGGAGGCCTGCCCGGCGGCCGGTTCCTGGACGGACATATCCTCGGCGGCGACCGGCCCTTCGGAGTCGCAAATTATAATGTCCACGGTGCGCGCTTCCGCCGGCACCTCCCGGGCGTCCCAGCCGGCCGCCAGCTTTTCCACGCCGGCGGTCAGCGCTCCGGCGGAAAGGACCGCTTTGGACCGGCGGGCCAGCCAGAACCCCGCCAGTAAGACGGCGCATACCGCCGCGCTCCCGGATATAAGGATGAAACGCTTCATACTATAGAGCCTCCGCTGCGGTCACAGGCAGCTGCAGCCGCCGAGTTCGTCCACCGGGGAAACGCACCTGCTCAGGTCGCCGCGGCCGTTGATGCAAAGCGCCGCGCCGCCCGGGGGGCCGCCGGAAAACCGGATGCTGCCCCCGGCGATGTGGAGCCTGGCCGAGGGGGCGGGCGTCCCGATGCCGACATTGCCGGCGTTGGTCACCGTCAGCCCCATCCCGCCGGAGCCCCCTGAGTAAAAAGCCTGGCTGAGGTTGCTTCCGTCTTCCCCCATTACGTGGAGTTTAGCCGCCGGGGTTATGGTCCCTATCCCCACTTTCCCCGTGTCCCTGGCCAGCAGCGTCTGGGCGGTGGTCAGCAGGCTGACATAGGCGCCGTAAGGGGCCGGGTAATAAGTGGTGAGGGTCAGGGTTTCCGAGCCCAGCGGGCCAGGGTGCCAGCAGCACAGGGCGGACGCCAGGATAAAAACAGTCTGCCGCCTGGTCAGCTCCAGTTTCAGGGTCAGGATCTTTTCATTTTGCATAAGCCCCCCTTGAGGGTACCGTGCCGCGTAAAGCGGGCGCGGAGTATAGACTAATATAAAACGCGGCGCTTTTCAATGCCGCGCCGCCGCGCCGGAGCGGGTTGCAACGCCGCCGGTGTTTATATAGAATAAGGCGGAGTCGGGGGAGCGACGGCGGCCGTCCGGAAATGACAGGACCTAAAACACGCAGCTTGATACTTTTAGCGCTGGCCTGCGCCGCGCCGCTGGCGCTTGCCGGCTGCCACGCGCGCCGCCTCCCCGC
>CAZJUL010000267.1:0-4216 GCA_964549095.1 uncultured Elusimicrobiaceae bacterium | reverse complement strand
CCTTCGGGTTTTCCGCTATGGCTTTCAGGAATTCGTTGGCGGCTTCGGCGTATTTCTCGGCCCCCATCAGCAGGTAGCCTTTCCGCAGGTTGAACAGGCTCTGCTCCTCCATGATCCTGTCCCAGACGGTCACCGAACCCGGCGGGAGCGAGGCCGTGGCAAAGCATTGCGCCGCAAGGAGGCACACGCAGACCGCGGCCGTCAAAAGGTTCTTCAGCATATCCTTAAAGGGAATTATATTTAATATACGGCTTGGATAAAAGAGAACGGGGACACCCCTTGCGGCAAGGAGTATCCCCAATGCTCGTCGCTTATTGCAAAACGAACGGGGACATTCCTTGCGGCAAGGAGTGTCCCCGATGCTTGAGACTTATTAACCAAAAGATAAGGGAGCACGAAAAGATTGCGCCTCTCCCACTGCCTTTTCGTGCTCCCTCCGTACGCCCCAACGAACGACAACGTACCGACGCTTGCTGCGCCTCCCTCAACTACTGTGCGGTATAGTTTAGCAGATAAACCTTGACTTGTCAATGGATGGGGCTTGACACGGGGAAAAGCTATTGCCTGCGGCCGACGACGATCTGCCTCGGCGCGTTGAATTTCCCCTCGAAGCCCAGCAGGTCCACGTACGCTACGCGCATCCAGTAGGCGCCCGGGGGCAGCAGCTCACCCAGGTTGATGGAGTCGAAAGCGTCGTAAGTCTTATCCAGGACCGGGGCCGAGAAATTCTGGTTCTGCGCCACCTGCAGGTGGTAGGACTGCACGGGGTTCGCCACCGAGATCATCTTCGCTATCTCGGCCGCGTTGATATTCTTGTCGTTCACGTCGCCGGTCTGTATGTTCGTGTTCATGTTCGGCACAGCGGGGCTGCCGGTGCCGCCCTTGGGCACCGCCTGGTTCAGCGAAATAACGCTGCCGTCTATCTTCATCTGCGGGACGCGGCCCGCCGTAAGCCTGGGGGCCGAGCCCTCCGCGAATTCGGCCATCGGCGGCAGCTTCAGCGGCTGCGACGGGGGCATGTCGAACTTCACCGTGGTGGCGAAACCTTCCGCTACTTCCACCGTTTTACCTTTCGACTCCACGCCCACGCGGCCCTTGCGGACCTGCACCTGCGTGGTCAGGTCCTCTTTTATCCTGGCGTCGAACTCGGTGTCCTTGGTCCGCGGCGTGATCTTTGCGGAAGGCGTTATGACCCGGGCCCCCCTGCCGTAGACGGAGCCGGCCAGGAGGTCAACGTCCGCGTTCTTGTTGGGCGGGCGCAGGGTGGCCATGGAATTGGGATAGATGTTCAGGATCTCTTTCGTGTAGAACTCCACGTCGGCCCGGGCCTCCGACCTGGTGCGCAGGGTGTCGCCCTTGAAAAGGTCCATCTGGGCGGCCACGTTGCCCCAGTCCGCGGCGCCGGTCTTGCGCAGGATCACCTCGTTCACGAAGAAGACCAGTTTGGCCGCGCGGTACTGCTCCTTTATCAGGTTTACCGGCACCTTCAGCACCATGCCGGGCATGGCTATGGAGTCGGCCGGCAGCTTGTTCAGCTTCACCACTTCGTCCCAGCGCTTGGAGTCTTTGAGATAAGTCCTCGCGATGCTGGGGAAAGTGTCGCCCGGCTTCAGGACTATGTTCTGGATCGCGTCGGTTTCAGGGACGACGGCCCCGGCCCGCCAGGACAGGAATACGGCGGCAGCGCACAGGAAAAAGGTCCTAAACCTCACTTTCCCTCCCCACGAAAACCTTACCGGTCTCGTCTTTCTTCAGCCCCTTCGGCACGGTGAAAATAAATTTAGCGCCCTTGCCCAGCTCCGACTCCACCCAGACCTTGCCGAGGTGGGCGGAGGCGACGTGCCGGCAGATGGTCAGGCCCAGCCCGGTGCCGCCGGCCTTCTGCCCCTTGACCTGCTCGAACTTCTGGAACACCTTGTCCAGGTATTCCGGCGGTATGCCGTCGCCGTTGTCGGCGACATAGGCCACCAGGTTCTCACGGTCCTCGCCGATCCCGACGGTTATGACGCCGTTCTCCGGCGCGAACTTGACGGCGTTGCCTATCAGGTTGGTGAACATGCGCTCGATGAGGCCCGCGTCGGCTTCCACGGTGACCGGCACGGGGGCCTCGACCACGAATTTTATGCGCTTCCTCTGCCCGAGCGACTCGAGCAGCTCCACGACCTTGGAGGCCGTTTCCGCGGCGTTCATCGGGGCCAGCTTGAGCTCCATCTTGCCGGCCTCCATCTTGGCTATGTCGAGGATGTTGTTGATCATGCCCAGCAGCCTGAAGGAGGCGCGGTCTATGGAGATCAGCATCTTTTTCTGCGCCTCGTTGACGGGGCCGGGCACTTCCTTGATCATGAATTCCACGAAGCCTTTTATGGCGCCCATCGGGTTCCTGAGGTCGTGGGTTATGGAGTGCAGGAATTCGTCCTTGATGCGCTCCAGCTCCCGCTCCAGCGTGACGTCGTAGAACGCGACCAGCGTGCCCAGGCGGACTCCCTTTTCCGGCGCTATGATAGGGGCGCAGAAGCACTTGAAGAACCGCTTGGCGTGCTCGTGCTCCATCTCGATGTCCCTGGAGAAATTCTCTTTCCTGGAGCCCAGCACGTCCGCCACGATATCCCGCACGGCGGGGTTCGCTATCTGCTCCAGCAGGTCCTTGCCCTCCAGCGACGCCTCCACCTCGAACCCCAGCACCGAGCGGGCCTTCCTGTTGGCCAGCTGCACCCGGCCCTCGCCGTCTATCATCACGAAGCCGTCCTCGGTGGAGAAAAGTATGGCCTCGGTGTTCTTCTGCTCCCTGATTATCCGGTCCAGCTGCATGTCTGAATAGCTCTTGAGCTGCCGCACCATCTTGTTGAAGGTCTCGCCCAGGTCTTTCAGCTCGTCGCGGGAATTCACTTCAACGGTCTTTGAAAAATCGCCGTCCGCCACCTTTTCCGCTACCCGGGTTATGGCCACTATGGGCCTGGTGAGCTGCCGGGACAGGATGAACGCGGCGGCGAAGACCACGGCCACGAAAAGCAGCAGCAGCTTGACGGCGTCGCTCTGCATGAAGGCCGCGGAGCGGTAGGCCTCTTCTTTGGACTGCTTGACTATCGACGCCCCGCCTATCGACGGGATAGGCGCGTACGCGCCTATCATTTCCTCCTGGCCGCCCAGTGAGAACGACTCGCTGGAACCGGCCGAGAGGGCCTTGAGCGCCGCGGCCACGATAGGCCACTTTTTCACGTCTTCCAGCGCTTTCTTGTCGATGTCCTGGGTATAGGCGATGGGGACGCCGTTCGCGTCCACTATCAGCGTGTAGCCGGTCTCCCCGATCTTCCTCAGGTCGAGGGTGCTCAGGAATTTTTCCAGGCCCACCACCAGCTTGAACACCATATTCTTGCCGAAGGGGTAGTAAAGGACGACGCTGTTCTTGCCGGCGAGCGTCCGGAAATCCAGGACCCGCTTTTTCCCGTCGCGGGCGCCGACGAACTTTTCGTCCTTGATATAATCCTTGAAGGACGCGTCGGCTTTGGCCGACGGGTTGAACACCTTGACCAGCTCCTTTCCGGAGTCGCTGATCACGGAGATCTCGGTGACGTCGGAGTTAGCGTCCATGAAGGAGGCGAGCAGGACCTGCTTGTTCTCCCAGTCCATTTTCGAGATGGCGTCCATTATGAAGACGGACCTGTCGTTGACGCCGGTAATGTAGGCTTCGAACTCGCGGGCTATGGAGTCGGCCATTTCAATATGCAGCTCCAGCCGGGCGGTGGTGGCGCCCAGCTGGCCCAGGCTGATGAGGCGGTAGCCCAGCAGCGCCATCGGCACCACGGACACGGCGAGCATGACCGCGACCAGTTTCGGGAAAAGTCTTATCCGCATACGAGTTTATATTATAACTTATTGCGCTTCCAGCGCCGCGAGGCCTTCCAGGTGCAGCTGCAGCCTGTACAGGCTTTCCTCCACCGACTCCAGTTGGGCGCTGACCCGCCCGCGTGAAGGCGACGCCGAGCCCAGCAGCGCCTTGAGCTTGGCGTTCTCCAGCACCAGCGTCCGGCGCTCGGCCTCCGCCGCCTCAAGCTGGGAGATGCGGTCCGCGGCGGAAGCTCCGCGGCTGACCTTCTGCAGGAAGGGTTCCAGGTCCCGGCAGAGCCCGGCGATGCCCTCCGAATCGGCCGCGGTGAACGGGGCGCGCGCGAACCCGGACTCCAGCTTCTTCTCTATCCTGCCCTTGTAGGCGGCCAGG
>CAZJUL010000266.1:0-4230 GCA_964549095.1 uncultured Elusimicrobiaceae bacterium | reverse complement strand
CCGACGCTTGTGTGGATTACGTTATGCTGTTCAATATCCTCCATCACGAACGGCCCGCAGAGATAACAAAAGAAGCGCTGCGCATACTCCGGCCGGGCGGCCTGGCCGGGGCGATCCACTGGATCCACTCCGCCGCGACTCCGCGCGGTCCCGCACTGGACATCAGGCCAAAACCCGAGGCGCTGCTCGAGCTGCTGCGCGCAAGCGGGTTTCAGCCGGCGGCGGCGTCACCGATTGAACTGCCACCCTGGCATTTCGGTGTTCTCGCTTCTAAATCTCAGCCTTAGCCGCCGAACCGGCGCCAATCCTCCCCAGTGTCGCAAAAGTCCAATCCGGGTTTTCCCCCTCTCGTCGTGGAATTATGGCCGCGCCGCTTTGAGTGTCGCAAAAGTGTTACTTTTGCGACACTGGGGAGGGTAGGGTGGGGCCGTTTTTCATGGTTCCATCGTCGATTTTATCCCGACACACCGTTGTCGGGTTCGCCTGCTATACTCTAAATAGGTTCGCTTGATTAGGCGGGTGGGATTTTGTACGATTATCGTACATCGGGGAAATTATGCCTAAAAGAAACAACTCAAATCTGCGCGGTTTCGGCGCGCGCATGGCAGTGCTGCGCAAAGCAGCCGGCTACACACAGGAAGAACTGGCCAAGAAAATAAAAGTGTCCCGCCGGATGATCGCTTACTACGAAGTTGAGACTCAACACCCGCCGACGAGCATTCTCTCCAGGCTCTCGGCGGCGTTGCATGTAACCTCTGATGAATTATTGGATGACACCCGTATGAAAAAAACCATAATCTACCACGCCCAAGATCCAAAAAGCCTGCGCAAGCTGTGTGTTAGAGAGATCTATAACCAGAACGCCGTAAAGATTATACAGGGCGATTCGCGCAAGGCGCTGGCCGATATCCCGGCCGGCACGTTTCAGTCCTGCATCACAAGCCCGCCTTACTGGGGCCTGCGCGATTACGGTATCGCCGGGCAGATTGGCGCGGAGAACACGCCGGACACTTATATCGCAGACCTGGTTAAAATCTTCCACGAGGTCCGCCGTACTCTTCGCGACGACGGCACCCTTTGGCTTAACATCGGTGATTCATACACCAGCGGCGACCGCCTCTGGCGGGCGCCGGATAAAAAAAACGTAGCCCGGGCAATGAGTTACCGCCCCCCCACTCCGGAGGGATTGAAGCCGAAGGATTTAATCGGTATTCCGTGGCGGCTCGCTTTCGCCCTGCAGCAGGATGGTTGGTATCTTCGCTCTGATATTATTTGGAACAAACCGAATTGCCAGCCCGAATCGGTTAAGGACCGGCCGACCCGCGCTCACGAGTATGTCTTTTTATTCAGCAAGTCGGAGAAATATTACTACGATCACGAAGCTATTAAGGAATCGGCTGCAGGCGGGGACGTTCTAAAAAACCGGCGCACTGTTTGGAATGTCAACACCAATGGTTTTCATGGGGCGCACTTCGCTGTTTTCCCCCCCGAGCTTGTTCGGCTTTGTATGTTGGCCGGCTCGGGCCCTGGCTCGCAGGTTTTAGATCCGTTTTTTGGATCAGGAACTGTTGGCCTGGTCTGCCGTGCACATCAGCGGCAGTGTGTCGGAATAGAATTAAGCCCGGACTATGTGAAGATCGCACTGGACCGGCTCGGGCATGAGCAGCCGAGCCTCCCGCTCTATTCTCTCTCGAACTCCCACTGAGCAAGAACGGTGCATAAGTCTTTGCGAAGGTGATTGATCTGTAACTTTCTTTCGCTGCCGCCGTCGAAGTAAAGCTGGAATTTAACCTTACCGTGCTCGTCGGATACTGTGCAATGGCCGGGCTTCGGGTCCTGCTTGCTGTCTTTGCAGATAGTAAGTTTGCCGTCCTTCGCTTCTTGCAGTAATCCTTTCGGGATCTCCACCAGCTCATACTTAAAATGCTTTCCGCCTTTTATAAGGCAGCGCAATGTGATGATGCGCTCGTAGGCGTTCATGTGTTTTAGGAACTGCGCGCGCAGGCCGGCCAGGTCTTCAACAGAATCCTTCCAGTGCCCTTTCCCCAGCTCCATGAATTTGGAGATGTGTATCTCGTTCTCTTTAATTCCTTTGTCTGCCTGTGTTTTAAGCGAGAACGGGACGCCATTAATTGTAATGTCATGCCCGTGATTGGTTTTAGACTTCGCTAGTTCGGCGCTCTTCCCGCAAAGCTTCAATGTCCTTTCCAGCGCGTATTCGAAGCGGTCCTTTGATAATGCCTCTACTGAAAGGCAGTGGTGTATGCGCAGCACATCGCCGAAATCATGCAACACCTGCTCGTCCACCAGGTCGAAATCCTTGTTACGGTTTAGAACGAGGAATGGCCGGCGGAATTGCGTTATGATGTTTTCGATAAAATCCAACTGCTTTCCCGTCAGCTCCCCTAAAGCAGTTTTCAACCGTTCCACCCGCGCTATGATGCCGTCCCTGGTCATTGAAACACCCCTACTGTAAATTTTAAATCCGCGTCATCTTTAATAATACAAAACAAGATGTGACATTATCCCCTTGAATGTTGTATAGTGGGAAAGTATGAATATACTACTTTGCAATGGCAAGGGCGGCACAGGTAAAACAACATTAACTGTGCTGCTTGCGCACGCGCTGGCGGAAGCCGGCAAGAAAGTCGCGGTCCTCGACCGCGACCCACAAGGAACCGCTACGCAGTGGCTTAAAGAGGGCGAAAGTACGAAAGTAGCACTTTATGACCACGCATCCAAGTACGACGCGGTTTTTGTCGATACCCCGCCGCGCCTGGACACGCTGACCCCGGCGCTCGCCTCTTGTTCCGTGGCTGTCCTGGTCTGTTCTCCATCCCCCGCGGATATCTGGACCACACGGGACACCGCGGAAGCGATCCGGCCGCACCTGCCCAAGAAAGCGGGGCTGAAAATATTATTCAATGGTGTTCTTGCAAACACGGTTTTATCCCGCGAGCTTCCGGACTTGGCAAAACGTATAGGTGTTAAAGCGCTTTCAACTACAATCTCGCGCAGACAATGCTATCAACACGCAGCTCTACTCGGCTGGCAGGCGTTAGACCTGGCTGCCCGGGAAGAATTGTTTAAGGCAGCACTAGAAATAGTAACAGAGTAATAAAGTAGGAAAGTATGACAAAACAACACACATTACAGGCCCGGCTTGCCCAGTCCCTGGACAAGATGAATAAGCGCGAATCGAAGACCCAAACCGCGGCCCCCGCGGCTTTGCCGGTGGGGGAAGATCGGAAGTGCAAAAAACTGAGCATATCGCTTTTCAAAACCGACATAGCAAAGCTTGAGGGCATCCGTTCTTTTATGGAAGCGAACGGCCAACGGATCTCAATTTCCCAGGCTGTAAAACTGGCGCTCCGGACAGCGCCGCTTTCCAACGATCTTGTTGAAGCCCTGGCCGCAATCCGGGCAGAAGACGGGCGCGTTTAATAGCTGCCTGGTGGGGGGTATAAAAAAGTTATCAACAATCCCCGGCAGGGCTGCGGAAGTGGGCTGGAAAGCTATGATATAGGGGTGACAGACTCTCATATAGCTATGATATAAGGGTGTCAAAGGCATGATATAGCGGTGACAAGGCCCTCTATGAGAATGAGGGCTCTAGAATCGGTAAGAATATAACGGTTAGAATTCGTTAACGAATTTTCGCAAAACCCTGTTGATAACTACGGCAAGGAAGCAGAATGACCTCGTACTTAATAGACGAAATACTTGAGCTCACCAAGGACCATAAAAGCCGCCCTTTCTTTGAAAAGGCTTTAAGGGAATTGGGGGAGCACGTAATGGCCGAAGAGTTCGGGGAACTGAAGCACCAGATAAGAACCGGCCAAGTCCAGAACCCGGCTAAATATCTGACCACCCTGTTAAAGAAGCGCATGGATCAAGCAGGGGGGGGCAAAGAGAAACAAGATCTTCCTCCGGCCGCGCAGGAAAAGCTTAAAACCTATTTTGAAGATACACAGTTAACGCTTTTTTCAAATTTCCGGCCGGTCAAAGAAGAAGGTGAAGTCGACCAGGGCGTAATGGCTGTGCCTTACGGAAAAGAAATCATTCCCTGGGCAACGTTCATCAGCTCCTCATTTTTTACGCTTTCCACCAACAAAGCTAAATCCGATAAGGTTATGGCGAAGTTCCGGACGCTTGATGGCGACGTTTCTGTGGTCCCGTTGTGGCGCGGCCGCATTAAGCCGGGCGACCGGGAGCGCGGTATTTTAACGG
>CAZJUL010000265.1:0-4232 GCA_964549095.1 uncultured Elusimicrobiaceae bacterium | reverse complement strand
ATCTTAACTGATTTAACGATACCCGCTTCGGTAACATCTTAACTGATTCAATTCGTGATGTTTACATTGGGAAACTAATTTGGTATGATAGCTCTACTATGACCACAATGATACAGAAAACAACTTTGCTTTCCGCCAAGGAAACCGCTACCACCCGCAAATGGCATTTTTTCGACGCCAACGGGCTGGTCCTCGGCAGGCTGGCCTCCAAGATAGCCATCCTCCTCATCGGCAAGCATAAAAGGACTTACGTCCCCAATATGGACTGCGGCGACTTCGTCGTGGTGACTAACATTGCCAAGGTGAGGGTCACCGGCAACAAGGCGGACGACAAGGCCTACTTCCGCCACTCCGGCTACGCCGGCGGCATGAAGATCATCCCCTACAAGAGGCAGATGGCCAAAGACCCGACGCGGGTCCTGGAGCTGGCCGTCAAAAGGATGCTCGGCGTAAACAAGCTGCGGCACGGCCGCATGAAGAGGCTCAGGATGTTCGCGGGCGAGCAGACCCAGTTCCCCCAGCCCAAGACGGAGAAAAAAGCGTAAGCGCTTTAAGGAAACCCTATGGACACCAACGTGATTTCAGCGACAGGCAGAAGGAAGACCTCCGTGGCCCAGGTAAAACTGACGCAGAACGGCACCGGCAAGATCACCATCAACAAGAAGACCGTGGCGGAGTATTTCGGCAACAATCCCCGCCTTAACTACGTGATGGTCTCCCCCTTCGACCTGACCAAGGACCAGAAGTTCGACTGCGTGGTGAAGGTCAACGGCGGCGGGGTCGCCAGCCAGGCCGGCGCCATACGGCACGGCATAGCCCGCGCCATAGCCAGCCTCGGCGACAGCTTCCACTCTTCAATGAAAAAAGCGGGCTTCCTGACCCGCGATTCAAGGATGGTCGAGAGAAAGAAATCCGGCCAGCCGAAAGCCAGGAAGCGCTTCCAGTTCTCGAAGCGTTAAGTCCGGCTCCGGCGCTAAGCGCCTGGGCAAACGGGGACACACCTTGCGGCAAGGTGTGTCCCCAATGCTTGGTACTCATAAATGCGCCTCTATATTCTCAAACTGAAGAATAAGCCGCTTTATTCCATTGCCCGGCTGACGCGCGCCATCCTCCTGGACCTGGACCGTTTCCTGCACCCCGCGAAGCCCGGCAAGAAGCACGCCCATTACGATTTCCAGCACCAGGCCGCCCTGGCCAGGGACCACTGCACCTTCGACAACCCGGCCTATTCGCGCGCCGTGCAGCAGCTGGAGAACTTCTCGGCCCACCTGGAGCGGATCCGCTTCGACGCCCACGGCCGCGCGGCGCAGGGCGACGAGTTCATCAGGTATTCCTTTTTCCTGCTGCACGAGGCGCTGGAGATAATCTACAGGAACCTCGTAGCGCTGCGGCGCAGGCCGCCCTTCCCCGACATCAGGGTCATCTCCGGCCACGCTAGGAAGAACCTCCAGCTCGCCAGGCGGCAGGCGGCGATGGACGACGCCGATTTCATCGGAAATCTCAAATTTGATAGTATATATGTCAGCCTCGGCAAATGTTTCGACTGCCTGGAACAATATTTCGACGCGCTGTCGGCCATACGCTGACCCCCGCGGCATCGCCCGCACCGGCGCGAAAGGACCAAAATGAAAAGACTAGCCATCCTGCTCTCCGTATTCTGCGCCCTGACCGCCGACCTGGCCGCCAGGACCGTTTCGGTCTACCATACCAGCGACGTGCACGGCTGGTATTCGTCCAAGCCCGCCAAGTGGGACAAGGACAACTCCACCCGCGTTATAGGCGGTTTCGCCGCCCTCTCCTCGCTCCTGAAACAGGAAAAGAATCCCTACCTGCTCCTCGATTCCGGCGACATGTTCCAGGGCACGCCGGAAGGCAACTTCACCAAGGGCATGGCCTCCGTGCAGCTCATGAACAAGCTGGGCTATTCGGCCGCGCTGGTAGGCAACCACGACTACGATTTCAGCGAAGACAACCTGCGGCTGCTCGTCTCCAGTTCCTCCTTCGCCTGGCTGGGGGCCAATGTCTACCATAAAGCCGACGGCAAGCCGGTGGACTATCTCAAGCCGTACGTCATACTGGAAAAAGGCGGCAAGAAGATAGCCGTCCTCGGGCTCGCCGGCAGGCACACCTCCACTTCCACGCTGCCGCTGAACGTGAAGCACCTGCGGTTCGGCGACGAGGCCAAAGAGGCCGCGAAATGGATGCGGGAGATCCAGAAGCTGAACCCCGACGCGGTCATTATCATGGCCCATATAGGCATCGGCGGCAACTTCGGGATAGGCAAGGTGGATGTTTCCACCTGGACCATTTCGGACGAGGACGTCCGGCAGGGCACGCTGGAAGTGGCGCGGCTCGCAGGCGGCGCGCAGGTAGTGTTCGGCGGCCATAACCACTTCGGCCTTCTCGCCGGCTACTTCGACAAGGAAAGTTCCACGCTGATCGGCGAGAGCTATTGGGGTCTCACCGACGTGAGCCGCGTGGACCTGCAGTTCGACGACGCCACCGGCAAGTTCACGGGCGCGAAGCTCGAACTGCTGCCGCTTTGGACCGACAAGACCGGCGAAGACGAATCGGTCACGAAGATCATCGCCGACTTCAGCGAAACCGTCAACCTGGAGATGGACAAGCCGGTGGGCGAAAGCGCGGCGGACCTCGGCTTCAGCGAAGAGGGCCTCGATTCCCCCATCGGCAACTGGATGACCGACGCCATGCGCAGGCAGGCCGGGACGGAGCTGGCGTTCCAGAACACCGCCGGGATACGGGCCGACATAAAGAAAGGCGCCGTCAAGATGCGCGACGTCTACCAGGTGATGCCTTTCGAGAACACCGCCGTAAAGCTGAAGATGACCGGCGCCCAGCTGCGGCAGCTGGTGAACGACAATTTCAAGGGCGGCAGGGCCAGGATGCAGCTCTCCGGCCTGACCGTGAAGTTCCGGCTGGCCGACGGAAAGACCGCGGACCTGGTGCTGGAAAAAGACGGGAAAGAGATAAGCCCGTCGGATGAATTCACCGTGGTGACGAACAATTACCTGACCACCGGCGGCTCGGGCGGCAGGGCGTTCAACGACGGGAAGGACATGCAGGACACGATGCTGCCGATCAGGGACCTGCTGATAAAGGACATCAGGGAAAATTCCCCGGTGACAGCGCCCGCCATGGGCCGTTTCGTAAAGCTCGACTGAGCGGGCGCCCGCGCCTGTAAAGCCCGGAGCCCGCAGGCTCCGGCCTCCGGTCCCCGGTTTCCGATCCCCGACCTATGCGCCTCATAAAGTTCACGGCCAGGCTGACCTCCTTAGCGCTGTTGCTGGGCCTCGGGGCCTGCGCGAAGACCGACAAGCTGGTCATTTACGCCACCGCCCGCTCCGGCGGCTGGCTGTGGGCCCGCGCGGAGCCGGGCTCGGCCGAGGGCGCGGCCGGCGGCTACGCGGTTTTCAAGAAGGCCTACGACCTTGAGAAGGCGCCCAAGCTGGCGCTGGACCTCGGGAACCTGTTCACCGAAACGCCCGAAGGCTACCTGACCAAAGGGCAGGCCCCGGTGGACTGCATGAACTCCGTCCCCTACGCCGCCCTGAGCCTAGGGCCCGAGGACCTGGCGCTGGCGCCGAAAGACCTCGAAAAGCTGGTGAAGACGGCCGGCTTCCCGGTCATCGCCTCCAACCTTTACCTCAAGACCGGGAAGAAACCGGATTTCATAAAAAGCCAGCAGGTCATCGCGGCCGGCAAGGTCAGGGTAGGCGTTCTTTCGGTGATAGTGATGGACCCGGAACGCCCGAACTCCGCTAAATACCTGCCGAACTACAGGTTCGAAAAGGGAAGCTACGAGATAGAGCGCTCCCTCAAGGCCCTGAAGGACTCCGGCGCCGACATCACCGTGCTGCTCCTGGGCGTGAACCCCAAAAAGAAGGTACACAAGGATTTCTACGCCTCCTTTTTCGCGAAGCTCCCCCGGCTGGACCTTATCATAACGGACGACCCGGACCTGAAAAAGCCCGCGCGCCTCAACAAGGCGTGGCTGATCCCGGCCCCGCCGAAAATGGACGCCGCCGCCAGGATAGAGCTCTCCGTGGACCCCGTCAGCGGGCGCATGCTGGAAGCCGGCTACAAGCTCGTCCGGCTGGATATGGAAAAATACGGCCAGGACGCGCAGACCCTCGGGCGGATCGCCGGGCACAGGGCCCTGGTCCGCAAGCACTTCGCCAGGCGCGTGGGCAACGCCGCCGCGGAACTGAAGC
>CAZJUL010000264.1:0-4293 GCA_964549095.1 uncultured Elusimicrobiaceae bacterium | reverse complement strand
GAATAAGGGCACGCTGGGCTCGCTCGCCGGTACGCGGGCCATGATGAAGGAAGGCATAAGGTCCGGCTCCGCCATGACCGCCAAATCCAAGTGGGACCAGGGCTTCGGCGCTGCGGCAAGCGGGAAAGCGGCCGGCGGCCAGCTGGCCTACGGCAAGCAGGGGCTGGTCAGCCTGGACGGCATAAAGAAGGGCGACATTGCCGACCTGAAAACAATAGATCCCAACCACCTCTCTTCGGACGTTCCCTCGCCGGTAGAGGATAAAACCGCCGTCGACCCGCTGGCGGCCAAGGTGAAGGGTAAAGACGGCGGGGACGCGGCCAAGGATGCCGCCGAGCAGGCGGGAAAGAACGCTCTGGAGGGTGCTGTGAGCGGCGCGGGCGGCAGCGGCGGCGGTACTCCCAAGAGCGGTCCTGCGGTCTCCGCCATTGCGCCGAATCCTGACACCATCAAGGCGGCCGTGGACCAATTCTGCCCCCAGGGCTGCGATCCCGGGGACGGCTCCAGTTACAAGGACCAGAAGATAACTTACGATTGCACTTCGCCCACAAACTGCACCGCCACTTACGAGGGGACGCACGATGGTACGCCGTACAAGGATAAGGTGGGGGTTAAGGATGGTGAGATGACTCCCATAAGCTCCTGCGTCCAGCAGTCGGGCGGCGGGTGGGCGGCGGCGGACGTCGGCACGACCAATCTTTCTACGGGGGATGCTGCCGCATCCTGCAATTAGCAGCCGGTGCGCCCGAAAGAATGAGGCACAGTGTTCTTTGGTCTTGACAAGTCAAGGATTTTCTGCTATAACATGGGTGTAGCAGATAACTTTGCCCTGAACTTTCCTATGGATCGTGTCAGGGGAGGTCTAAGGTTGTTTTAGTCTTTAACGGGGCTCATATGATGAAGGTTCCGGGGAAACAGTCCAAATCCAAGCAGTACATCATCGGCGGCGTGGTCGCCGTGGTGATACTCTTCATGTGGATCTCCATCCCCATGATGAGCAACTCCTCCCTGGATTCTTCGGTTTCCGGCAGCCCCTTCAAATCCCGGCCCGCCGACCTGAATTCCCTCGGCGGCGGCATCCCGGAAGACGGCAGCGCGCCCGGCTACGCGCTGAACGGTTCGATGATAGACAACCCGGCGACCTCGGGTGAAATGATAGCCTCCTCCCTTTTCCAGATGGGTCCCAGCGATACCGAAACTCCCGGCCTTGAGGATTCCACGGCGGCCGGCGGCGTCTCGGGCGGCGTTTCCTCCGGCGGCGGCGCTTTCTCGGGCGGGCCGGCCGGCTACAAGGGCGGCGGGGGCAAGCTGAACAAGCTTGGTTCCATCGGCGGCGGCAACGCCGGCTCGATGAGCGTCGGCGGGGGCAAGCACGAGAAGTTCTTCGGCGGCGGCAACGCCAAGGCCGATCTCGCGCCGCTTACGAACCAGGATATGAAAGGGCCCGGGACGGACAAGAAGAACGCGTCGCTGGCCATGCTGCAGAACTCGGAAGCGAAGAGCACCAAGGCCGCGCAGGCGAAAATGTCGGTCGGCGCGCGCAGCGGGGCGGCCTCCGCTTTCGAAAGCGCGAAGGGCAAAGCCGCGGGCCTTGAAACGGCCATGGAATCCACCGCTTCCGGCGCCGGCATTTCGGGCAGCGGCGAATCGGCGGCTTCCGACCTGAAGAACAGCGACCCCAAGATGAACAAGCCGACCTTCACCCCGCCCAAGCCCAAGCCGGAGAAGGACAAGACCGACGAGAACGAAGAATTCAAGAAGATGCTTATACAGATGCTGATACAGAGCCTGCTCGGTCCCATATTCAGCAATATGGCCAGCAGCCTGTTCGCCCCCACGGGCGGTGCGTAAAGCGGGCGGTCGGGGAAGCGGGGTCTTTGAGGAAAGGCAGTAACATATAAACGGGATGTTTTGGAGGAAATATGAGCGAAATGAACAGCGACAAAGAAAAGAAACGTGGTTTCTTGCCTTGGATTTCAAACCTTTTTAAAGGCAAGACGCCCATGGCCCGCGGCGGGATGGGCTCTGCGTCCGGCGCAGCCGGCAGGGGCGCTTCTTCCGGCCTCAGCGGCGCTTCGGGCCTCGGCGGCAGGGCTGCGGGGCTGGGCGCTCCGGGCCTCGGCGGCGCTTCTTCGGGCCTCGGTTCGGCCGGGACGGGCCTGGCCGGGCTGTTCGCCACTAAGGCGGGCATCGTCGGCATGGTGCTCGGCGGCGCTACCATAGCGGCGGGCATCGGCGTGATCTACAACTTTATAGGGCCCTCCTCCAAGCCGGGCTACACGCCCCAGCTGTTCCAGAACGCTTATCTGGATGAGCAGGCGCAGAACGCCAGCATGGACCGCTCCAAGCAGCGGAACGCGTCCGTGGACGGCTCCCTGGATATGTTCAAGGAGCAGGCGAAGAAAGACGGTCTGGCGTTAGGCGAAGAGCCCGCGGCTGAAGAGCCTAAGACCGACGAAGCCGTTACGGAAGGCTCGGCTGACGGCTCGGCTGAAGCTCCCGGCGGGCCCGGCGTTGGCGCGGGGGCCAATCCCCTCGGCGGCGGGGCCAAACTGCAGGCGGCAGGCGGCTTCGGCAGCAAGGGCGGCGGCGGCGGCACCAGCATACCCGCGATGTCCGGCGGCGGCGGCGGGATGTTCGGCGGCGTCAACGGCAAGTTCGCCTCCGTTTACAAATCTCCTGCTAAAGCCAAGACTTCCGGCATGACAGCCAAGGCCGCTGGCATAGTCGGCGGCGCTAAATACTCCGTGCCCGCCAGCAAGAAGGGCGCTTACGGGCAGGCGAAATTCGCCGGCAAGATGGGCGGGAAGGCCGCTTACTCGGCTGACGGCGCGGGCGCCAGGACGGCGGCGACGGAAGCTTTCTCGGGCGAGACCACCGGCACGGGCGATGTAGGCACCCCCGGCGGCGGCACCGGCATGATGGGCGGGGCCGGCATGTCCTCCGGCAACAAGCTGAAAGCCAACGACCCGAGCGTGGAAGGGAGCAGCTTCACGCCTCCCGAAGTTCCGGAGCCTGAGGACATCTCCCCCTGGAACGATCTGCGCGACGAGGCGCTTAAATACATCCTCATCGGCATGGGCCTGGTGCTCGTGACCAAGATACTGGGCAAACTGGCTAAAACCCTGCCCTGGATGTACTACGTGGCCCTCGCTACGGCTATAGCCGCCATGCTCGCCGGCCTGAAAGTCATACTGGTCGGCATCAAGCTGTGGAAAGGCGACCCGAACGGCAATCCGCCGTGGACGGGCCAGATGGGGCTGGCTATACCAATGATATTGGCCGGCGTCGTTATCATAATCCAGGCCTGGAACGCGCTCTGCGATATGGCGGGTCAGAAGGACGTTATGGGGAAGACCACATCGTCCGTGGTGGATGGTAAGACCGTCACCACCACGCCCATAGCCTCGCACGGCGCCCCTGAATTCATGCAGGGCCTGGGCGGCATGGGCCTCGGCAACGTGCTCGGCGGGATGTGAGCTTGGAGTGTGGCGTAAAGTAAAGGGTGAGACTAGGAGGATATATGAGTGATTTACCTGAAATCAACTTTGAAGAGAAGAAAGAGGAGAAGAAAAAGGGTTTTATACCCTGGCTCCAATCCAAGCTCGGCCTCGGCGGCCGTAACGCCATGGGCGGCGCCGGCGCGGCCGGAGCCCGGGGCGCGGCGGGCGCGCGCGGCGCGATGGGCGCGGCCAACATCGGCAGCAAGGCCTCCATGGGCCGTGCTGCTTTCGGCGCGGGCAGGTTCGGCGCCGCCGGCGCAGGCGGGGGCTCGGGTGGCCTCTTCGGCGCGGGCGGGCTGCTGGGCGGCCTGTTCTCCGGCAATATGGGCCTGCTGCTCGGCGCGGCCGTGATAGCCGCCGCCGTGGGCACCGGGCTTTACCTGAGCGGCGAGGGCGGAGCTCCGGCTGGGGCCGGCGCCTTCAGCAGCAACAAGTCCGGGAGCAACTATGTGCCGGCCATAATGCGCCAGCAGCAGAGCGGCTCCTCGCTGGACATGTTCAAGGACGCCAATAAGGACGGCATGGGCCTTGACGGGAGCGGGGGCTACGACGCCAACGGCTTCGACAAGGACGGCTACGATAAAGACGGCTACGATAAGGACGGCTACGACAAGACCGGCTACGACAGGGAAGGCTACGACCGGAACGGCTTCGACAAGGACGGCTTCGACCGGAACGGCTTCAACAAGGACGGGGTCGACCGGAGCGGCAATCCCAGCGGCAACGGCGCGATGGGGCCCGGCGGCGGACCTAACGCGGCTGGCGGCGGTCTGGGGGCCAAGCTGGCGGG
>CAZJUL010000263.1:0-4298 GCA_964549095.1 uncultured Elusimicrobiaceae bacterium | reverse complement strand
GCCTCGGCGCTTTTCGGCCTCTGCCGGGGCTCGCGGGCCTACCTCAGGAGCGCGGGCCGGGCGCTGAGCGTGCGCGAAAGGACCGACCGGGTGGTCCGGATATTCCTGGACGGCGTCAGGAGGCGGAAATGAAGACGCTGTTCCTGGCCGTTTTTCTCTGTTTCACCGCGTCGGCGCGGGCGCAGGAGGTATCCACCGCCCCGGCCGCCAACCGCCCGCTCACCCTTAACGAAGCCTTCCGGCTGGCCCTGGCGAAAAGCGAAACGCTGGCCGCGAAGGGGGAAGGCGTGGCGCAGCTCGAAGCTTTCGAGCGGCAGGTAAAAGCCACTTTCGGGCCGGAGCTGAACCTGAACGCTTCCGAGCGCGCGAACCACCTGCAGGCGGGCAGCGGCGCCCTGAGCGTGAACCTTTCCTATTCGCTTCTGGCCGGCATGAAGAACTATGTCGAGGCGTCCGCCGCGGCGAAGCGCACCGAAGCCGCACGGCTCGGTCTTGTCCGGGCCAGGCAGGCGCTTTACGCGGAGGTGGCGCAGGCCTACGTGGAACTTGCGGACATCGGCCAGGAGCTGGCGATACGCAGGGAACAGCTGGCCGTCAGCGCCAACCGCATCAAGGAGCTGCAGGACCGCGAAAAGATCGGGCGCTCCCGCGAAAGCGAGGTGCTGGCCGCCCGGGCGCAGCTGGCCCAGGACGAGGCCGACCTGCAGCAGACCTGGAGCCGCGAAAGCCTGGCGCAGCTGCTGCTGCGCTTCCTTACAGGCCTGGACTTTGACCTGGCCCCCGCGCCCATCCGGGTCCCGGACGCAGGCGCAATAGAGCCGTACCTGGCCAGGGCGCGAAGCCGTTTCGATATTGAGGCGGCGCGCAAAGCCGCCGACGCGGCCCGGCTGGACGCCGAGGCGCAGGGCAGGCTTGCCTGGCCCACCCTTAACGCGGACGCCGGCCTCTACCTGCTGCGCTCAGCGCCCAACGAAGATTCCCGCTGGACCGCGGGGCTGGCGCTGAAGGTTCCGCTGTACACCAACGGCGCGCTGAAAGCCGGCGCCGACCAGGCCGCCGCCAGACAGGCCGCCGCCGAAGCGAACCTGAAGCTGGCCGCGCGGCTGGCTGAAACGGAAGTGCGCACCGCGTACGCTGCGCTGACACGCTCGATAGCCGTGCTGGACTCCCTGAAAAAAGCGCTGAAGCTGGCCGAAGAGAACGCCAGGTTCCAGACCAGGGACTACGGCCTGGGCCTGGTCAACAACCTGGACGTGCTGAACGCGCAGAACACCCTGCTGCAGACCCGGCTGAAACTGGAGCAGGCGCAGGCCCGCGCCTGCGCCGCCGCGGTGCAGCTGGAAGTGGCCGGCGGCGGCCCGGCGATAGCCGCGGAAGGAACTAAATAGCCGCCACCGCCTTTAATAAGGAACACCTATGACCCTTTCGGACCTCTCGATAAAGAACCCCGTCTTCGCGTGGATGCTGATGGCCGGCCTGATAATCTTCGGCTGGATCGGCTTCTCGAACATGGGCATAAGCCACATGCCGGACGTAGACTTCCCGGTGGTCAGCGTCGGCGTCACGCTGGAAGGCGCGGCGCCGGAAGTGATGGAGACCCAGGTCACCGACATCATCGAGGGCGCGGTGCTGGGTATACAGGGGATCAAGGAAGTCTCCTCCAGTTCCCGCAGGGGCAGCGCCAGGATAACCATCGAGTTCGAACTGAACCGCGACATAGACATAGCCATGCAGGAAGTGCAGGCCAAGATCTCGCAGGCCCAGCGCGAACTGCCGCGCGACATAGACCCGCCCACTGTGACCAAGAGCAACCCCGAGGACCAGCCTATCATCCGAGCGCGCCTTTCCGGCGACCGCCCGCTGAAAGAGCTGATGGCCTACGCGGACGCTCACCTGAGGGACCAGTTCACCACCATAGCGGGCGTGGGCGACGTGGACATGGGCGGCTTCGTGGACCCGAACCTGCGCGTCTGGCTGGACGTGGACAAGCTCAACGATAAACAGCTGGCCGTGGACGACATCATCAACACCGTCGGCAGCCAGCACGCCGAGACGCCGGCCGGCTACATCACTTCCGGCAGGCAGGAACTGAACGTGCGCGTGCTGGGCGAGGCCGCCTCCCCCGAGGAATTCTCCCGCCTGGTTATAACCGGCAGGGGCGGCTCCACCATCTGGCGCACCATCCGCCTGAAGGACGTGGCAGAAGTGGAGGACGGGCTGAACGACATCCGCCGCATAGCCCGCGCGGACGGCAAGCTGTCGGTGGGGCTCGGGATAACCAAGCAGCGCGGCTCCAACGCCGTGGCCACGGCCAGGGCCGTGAAGGCCAAGATAGCGGAGCTGCAGAAGGACCTGCCGCCCGGCATGGAGCTGAAGGTGGCAATAGACACCACCCGCTTCATAGAGGAATCCACGCGCGAGCTCACCTTCACGCTGGTCTATTCCGCGCTGCTGACCGGCTTCGTCTGCTGGCTATTCCTGGGCTCCTGGAGCTCCACCCTGAACGTGCTGCTGGCCATCCCCACCTCCATCATCGGCGCTTTCCTCATACTCTACTTCATGGGCTTCACGCTGAACACCTTCACGCTGTTGGGGCTGTCGCTGGCCATCGGCATAGTGGTGGACGACGCCATCATGATGCTGGAGAACATCGTGCGCTACAACGAGCGCGGCCTGGGCCGCGTCAAGGCCGCGCTGGTGGGCGCGCGGGAGATCACCTTCCCGGCCATAGCCGCCTCGGTGGCCATCCTGGCCATCTTCGTGCCCGTCATCTTCATGAAGGGCATCATCGGCAAGTTCTTCTTCCAGTTCGGCGTCACGATGAGCGCCGCGGTGCTCCTCTCCCTGCTTGAGGCGCTGACGCTGACGCCGATGCGCTGCTCGCAGTTCGTGGACGCGGAGCGCACCTCCGCCATAGGCATCCGGGTGGACGGGGCTTTCAGAAAGACCGCCGCGCTGTACCGGCGCCTGCTGGAAGTCCTGCTGGCGCACCGCTGGAAGACCGTCCTGGCCGCGGCGCTGCTCTTCGCCGCTTCGCTGGGGATCGGAACCCTCATCAAGCGCGAATTCTCTCCGGCCCAGGATCAGGGCATCTTCATGGCGCGCATGCAGACCCCGAACGGCTCTTCGCTGGAATATACCAGCGGGGCGATGGCGAAAGCCGAGAAATGGGCGATGGCCCAGCCCAACGTCGAATCCTATTTCGGCAGCGTCGGCGGTTTCGGCGGCGGCCAGGTCAACAGCGCCATGATGTTCGTGGTAATGAAGCCGAAGCATGAGCGCGTGCCCCTGAAGCCCGGCGGGAAGAAGCCCACCCAGCAGGAATTCATGCAGGCCGCCCGCAAGGCGCTGAAGGGGATCTCCGAATTCGAGCGCGCTTCGATACAGGACCCCTCGCAGGCCGGCTTCACGGCCCAGCGCGGCTACCCGGTGGAGATGAGCCTGCGCGGCCCCGACTGGGACAAGCTTGGCGAACTGGCCAGGACGCTGATGGCCCGCATGTCGGCCACGGGGAAGATGACCGACGTGGACACGGATTTCCAGACCGGCATGCCCGAGGTGCAGGTCACGCCGGACAGGGAGAAGGCCGCAGCCCGGGGCGTCAGCATCGCCGCCATCGGCGACACGATCAACGCCATGATAGGCGGCGTGCGCATCGGCAAGTTCACCAAAGGGAGCAAGCGCTACGACATCCGCCTGCGTCTGGTGGAGAAGGACCGCTCCAGTCCCAAAGACATCGGCAAGATCTGGGTGCGCAACAACCGCGGCGAGCTTATCCGCCTTTCCGAGGTCATCAAAGTGGCCGAAAAGCCCACGCTGCTCTCCATCTCCCGCCGGAACCGCGAGCGCGCCATCGGCATCTTCGCCAATGTAGCGCCGGGCGCCTCCCAGGCGGAGGGCATAGCCGAGGTGGAAAAGCTGGCCCGGGAGCTGCTGCCCGAGGGCTACCGAGTGGTCCTGTCCGGCAGTTCCAAGACCTTCCAGGAATCCTTCGGCGGCCTCTATTACGCCCTGATCCTGGGGATCTTAGTGGCCTACATGGTGCTGGCCTCGCAGTTCAACAGCTTCATCCACCCGGTCACGGTGCTGCTGGCCCTGCCCTTCAGCATTACCGGCGCCTTCGTGGCGCTTTACCTGGCGGGGCTCACCCTGAACATCTACAGCATGATAGGCCTGATACTGCTGATGGGCATAGTGAAAAAGAATTCCATCCTGCTGGTGGATTTCGCCAACCACCGCCGGCGCGAGGGGGGAATGGGCGTCACCGAGGCCCTGCTGGAGGCCTGCCCGATACGGCT
>CAZJUL010000262.1:1782-4322 GCA_964549095.1 uncultured Elusimicrobiaceae bacterium | reverse complement strand
CGTAGTTGACGGAGGAGCTGAATTTCCAGTCCTCGGCCATAGCGGCCGCCGGCAGCAGCGCCGCGCAGGCGACAACCAGCGCGAACGCCTTCCCCGATCTTAAACCTGCCGCAGAAAATGATCCCATGGTTTCTCCTTTTGTCGGCGGCGGATATGGCCCCTGCTCTCCCGCTTTGGCCGCCGGAACACCCGTCTTCCGCTCAACTGATACGATACGCTTTACGCGCCTTGGGCCGCAATGCGGAGTTATACCCGAGCATATAAGTAGTATCCGCCGGCGCTCACGGGAAGGAGGAACCGATAACTACAGCGCCGCGGGCTGCCCCGGTCCCTCAGCCGGCGGCGGACCGTCCACCGGCAGCTCGAACCAGAAGTCGCTTCCCTTGCCCTCCGGGCTGTCTATCCCGATGGTGCCGCCGTGCGCTTCCACCGCCAGCCGGCAGAAGGTAAGGCCCAGTCCGGCGGAATATCTCTGCTGCCCCGCGCGGAGTTCTCCCTGGGCGGACTTGTCGAACATCTTCCGCCTGTGCTCGGGGGCGATGCCCGGCCCGGTGTCCTTAACGCTCACGCGCACGCGGCGGCCGGCGGGCTTCAGGTCCAGGGTGATAAGGCCGCCGGCCGGCGTGAACTTCAGCGCGTTCGACAGGAGGTTCTGGACGACCCGGAGGAGGAGCTCGCGGTCAGCCAGGACCGTCAGCGGGCTTGCGGGGGCCGTATACCGCACCTCGCGGTCCCCGAAGAACGGCTTCAGCCCCGAGATCCCGTCCTCCAGGACGCGGCCCAGGTCGCAGTCCGCCGCGTTCAGCGGCATCCGCCCCTTTTCCATCTTGCTCGCGTCCAGGGCGTCGCAGGCCATCTGGATCATCTGCATCACGGCCTTCATGGCTTCGGCGCTGTAGCGGACCTGGTCCGCCGTAAGGTTCTTCCCGGGGTTTTCGCCGATGAGCTTGAGATAGGCGTAGGTGCCGGTCAGGGGTGAACGGAGGTCGTGGATGATCATCTGCACCAGGCTTTCGCGCAGTTTTTCAAGCTCCCGCAGTTTGTCATAGGCTTCCTGCAGCCGTTGTTTCTGCCGCCGCAGTTCCAGGTGCGTTTCCACCCGCGCCTCCACTTCCTCGAGCTGGAAGGGTTTGGTTATGTAGTCCACGCCGCCGGCGCCGAAGGCTCTTACCTTGTCGAAGGTATCGGTAAGGGAGCTCAGGAAAATGACCGGGATATCCTTCAGTTTTTCTTCGGATTTCAGTTCCGCGCACACCTCGTAGCCGTCCATGTCGGGCATCATGATATCCAGGAGGATAAGGTCCGGCGGATCGTTGCGCACCGCCTGCAGCGCCAGCCCGCCGTTTATGGCCGCGCGCACGTTATAGCCGCGCCCTTTCAGCATCCCGGAGAGCAGTTCAAGGTTCGCGGGCGTGTCGTCAACCATCAGGATAGTCGCCGGTTTTTGCGGATCGTTCAAGTCGTTCATGTTCGGTTCCCTCACTGGCTTTTTTTAGTCTTGGCGGGCCGGCCGGATTTATGGCCTGTAACCTGGTAAATGTGCACGGGTTCCGTGCGTCCCCTCACGGCTTTCTCGCCGATATCCTTAAAGTCAAAATGATCGCTGGTAGCCAGGTACACGGGTCCGCTCACTATCAGGTCGGTGCCGTACTCTTTGTTGCCGGATTCCATGCGGGAGGTCAGGTTCACGGTGTCGCCTATGACGGTGTACTGCACCTTCTCCTGGCTGCCGATATTGCCGGCCACGGCCTTGCCGGAATTGATGGCGATGCCGATCTCGATAGGCCTGAGGCCTTCCTTTACCAGGGCGCTGTTGAGAACGGCAAGGCGTATCTTCATGTCCAAAGCCGCGGCGACCGCCAGCTTCGCGTGATCCTCGCGGGCCGTGGGCCAGCCGAAGACCGCGAGGATGGCGTCCCCGATGAATTTGTCCACGATCCCGTTGTGCGCCCCTATCGACTGCACCATTTCGGTGAAATAGCGGTTCAGCAGCTTGACCACTTCCTGCGGCGGAAGTTTCTCGGAAAATTCCGTGAAGCCCCGGATATCCGACATAAGGACGGTCATTTCCCTGAGCTCGCCGCCCCCCAGTTCCAGGGATACTTTGCCGTTCAGGAAGCCGTCCACGACTTCCTTCGACATATACCGCCCGAACGTGCTGCGTATCAGTTCCTTTTCGCGCAGGCTGAGGATCATCTGGTTGAAGGCCTCCGTCAGCTGGCCGATCTCGTCCTTCGTGGTAAAAGGCACCTGCATGTCCAGGCGGCCCTCTCCGACCGAGCGCGCCGCCTTGGCCAGCACTGGCAGCGGGCGCAGCATCCAGCCGACTATGAGGATTATGCCCGCCATGTCCAGCAGGACCGCGAAGCCGGCTATGGCCAGCACATTCCGCTTGGCGTCCTTCAGGCTGCTCGCCACGGAAGCCCGCGTGGAGCCTATGTGCACCGTCCCGGTCCTGCGGTTGCCGGAGTAGATCGGCGCGGAAATATCGAAATAGGAAGCCCTGCGGACGGAGTACTCCTGGACGACCGTGCTGGTGG
>CAZJUL010000262.1:0-1772 GCA_964549095.1 uncultured Elusimicrobiaceae bacterium | reverse complement strand
TGGTGGACCGCGCGGCCAGCCGGGCTACCGGGCTGTTGTCGGTCCCGCCGATCTTCTCGTGATCTGTGTGCGAAAGGACCTTGCTGCCGGCGTCCAGTATCGCGGCGTATTCCACCCCTTTTTCCTTCAGCATTTCCTGGGTGTTGAAATGCAGGGTGAAAGTATCCAGCTGGGGGAAAATGGCCTCTCCGGCCGAACGGGCGTACGCGATGGACCGCAGCTTCATCTCCGAGAGCATCAGCTGCTCGCCCTGCTGCAGCAGTATCCAGGTCATAACGCCTATGATGGCCAGGACGAAGACCGAGGCGAATAAAGATAATTTCAGCGCTATCCTGTTGAGCTTGGCTTTCATAAGTTTAATAGAGCACAGCCAGTTTGAACTGCTGCCTCTCTCCCTTGCCGGTATATTTTTTCTCGATGATGCAGATGTAGCCGCCCGGCGAGACCGTTTTCCCGGTTCCGTTGCGCCCCGTCCAGGGCCACACCTTGTTGCCCGCCGAACTTTCAGCGCGCGTCTCTTCATAGACCAGGTCGCCCTCCAGGGTGAAAAGCTTTATGGTCACTTTCGCGGCGGCTCTCAGGGAAAATCCTATCTGTGTGGGGCCGTTCCCGGGATCGAACGGGTTGGGCCAATTATAGGGCTTGAGCATGGGCGGCGCCTGGGCGAGGGTCCAGACCGGGACGCCCGGGCCCGGATCGGAATAATCGCTGATCCCGCCCGCGTTGTTTCCCGTCCGCACCCGGGCGAAGATCGACTTGCCGCCCGGCAGCCCGGCAGCCTGGTAGGAGGTTTCCAGCCCGGTGCTTTTGGCGGCTAATATATCGTTCCCGTCCGGAGTGGTGCCCAGGTCCAGCAGGTATTCTTTGATCCCGCTCTCTGCGTCGGCGGCAGCGGACCAGGAAAACAGGATGTCGGAATCGTAAGAGAACTTCCGGTCGGCCCGCGCGGCCTCCAGGCGCCCGGGCGCGGTCCGGTCCACCAGCACGCCGGGGCTCGATACCGGGGAATAGGTGCTTAAGCCGCCGCCTTCATCTACGGCCCTGGCTTTCAGGTAGTAGATCTTCCCGTTCTCGGCCGGGTCCAGCGTGAAGCTCGCCAGCGGGCCTATCGCGGAGTCGGACAGCACGCTGAAATCGGACGGGGTGGTGCCAACGGACACTACATAGGTGGAGATCGCGGTGTCGCCGAAGGCGATGGCGGCCGGCCAATTCCACGTGATCCCGGAAGTGGCGGTGAAGGCGCCGGGAGCGGGGACCGGCTGGCCCGGCGGCAGGACCGTGCTGGGGGCCACGTGGAAGGGGCCGATGTCGGCCGTCCTGTAGCCCAGCGAATTAAAGTTGTAGCTCCGCAGGTGGAGGTGCCAGTAGCCGTTGCCGGTGGCGGTGGTCCTCAGCACTCCCGAAGCGGCCCAGCCCGGTTCCTGGTCGTTCCAGGCGTGGGTGGCGTTCCTGTTCCAGACAAAACGGTAGAACAGCAGGCCGCCCGTCCCGGTAGAAGCCGTATTGGTAAAGCTGAACGTGGTCACATCGACCGGGCCGGCGGCGGCGCTGGCCGCGACGGCCGGCGGAGCCGCATAGGTGAGCCCGCCGCCGAGTTCAAGGGCGGAGGTCGGCACGCCGTTGTAATTGCGCGCGCGCACCCGGGCGTAGTAAGTCGTATTCGGCGCCAGCGCGAAATCCTGTCTCAACGCGGTCAGCCCGGCGCCGGCCCACAGGGCCGCGAAGTCGGGCCGCGTGGACACCTCGGCTTCGTAACGCGTTCCGGAAGGGTT
>CAZJUL010000261.1:3588-4326 GCA_964549095.1 uncultured Elusimicrobiaceae bacterium | reverse complement strand
GAGGCGTGGCCGAGGACTGTCCCCTTGGGTAACATCTTTAATTGATTTGACACGTACGCGGAGGGTTTGCATGGCCGGCGGATAATTAATAAAATAGACCACTGGCGGATGTGCCGGGGGCCCGGCCTTCCGCCCGGAGGCAGACATGCTCATGGACATCATAAATCTTTTCCTGGAACCCATAGGCCACATCTGGGGCTTATCCAAAATATACGCCGCCAAGATAATCGCGGCGTTCGTCTTCGTCCTTTTCGGGCTCTTCATAGCCAGGGTGATAAGCTCGCTGCTGGAGCAGGCGCTGCGGAAGGTGAAGCTGGACACGCATACCAGCCACGTGGGCATAAACGAGATCATCTTCCGCTTCGGCTTCGGCCGCTCCCCCACGGTGATCGCGGGCTTCCTGGCCTACTGGTCCCTGCTGCTGATCTTCTTCGTCGCGGCGGCCAATATCCTGGACCTGAACGTCATCGCCAACATCCTGGAGCGGTTCATGCTGGTGTTCGTGCCCAAGCTGTCGGCGGCCATCTTCATAGCCTTCGGCGGCCTGATGTTCGCGGGCTTCATAGCCGACGTGGTCCAGAAGGCCGGCGTGGCCAACAACCTCGCGGGCGGCAAATCCCTCTCCAAGATAGTGCACTTCGTCATACTGGTCATCACCACCATAGCGGCGGTAGAGCAGCTGGGCATAGAGATGAAGATAATCCGCTCCAGCCTGAATATCCTGTTCGCCTCGCTGGG
>CAZJUL010000261.1:0-3578 GCA_964549095.1 uncultured Elusimicrobiaceae bacterium | reverse complement strand
CGCTGGGCCTGGCCTTCGCCATCGCGGTGGGCCTCGGCGCCAAGAACATAGCCCACAGCATCATCAAGGGCATGTTCACCGATAACAAAGAAGAGAAGTAAGGGCCGGCCCTTCGGGGCGGCTATAAATGAAAAGCCCCGGGACGAAATCCCGGGGCTTTCTTCTTTATCAGGGCCCGGCGGTTCACTCAGAATAATCCCTGAGCATCTTGCTGCGCGAGGGGTGGCGCAGCTTCCTGATGGCCTTGGCCTCGATCTGGCGCACGCGCTCGCGCGTGACGCGGAAGATCTTGCCCACTTCCTCCAGGGTCCGCGGGTAGCCGGACTCTATGCCGAAGCGCAGCTTTATGATCTTGGCCTCGCGGTCCGTCAGCGTGTCCAGGATCTTGGTGACCTCGCGCCTGCGCAGCAGTTCTATGGCCGAATGGGACGGCGGCAGCCCGGTCTTGTCCTCGATGAAGTCCTCGAGGTGGGAATCTTCGTCCTCGCCTATGGGGGTGGACAGGGAGATGGGGTCCTGCATTATCTTCAGCGCGTTCTTCACCTTGTCCATCGAGATGTGCATGTGCTTCGAGTATTCCTCGATGGCCGGGTCCCGGCCGAATTCCTGGCGGTACTTCCGGGTGACCTTCATCAGCTTCGAGACCAGCTCCTTCATGTGCACCGGGATGCGGATGGTGCGGGCCTGGTCGGCGATGGCGCGGTTGATGGACTGGCGTATCCACCAGGTGGCGTAGGTGGAGAACTTGAAGCCGCGCTTGTATTCGAACTTCTCGACGGCCTTCATCAGGCCCAGGCCGCCTTCCTGTATCAGGTCGGACAGCTCGAGGTTCGAGTTCACGTGCTTCTTGGCTATGGAGACGACCAGCCGCAGGTTGGCCTTGATGAGCTTCAGCTTGTCCTGCAGGATCTGGTCCTCCAGGAAGGTGATCTTGTCGTTCAGCGACATGAAGTCGTCCGGGCTGATGGGGAGCGTGCGGATCAGGTGCTTCTCGCGCTCCTTGATGGCCAGGATGTTCTCAAGCGCGGCGGCCACTTCGGTGGGGTTGTAGCCCCACTTGGACCGGAAGGCGGCGGGCGTCATGCGGTTGCGCTGCACCAGGTCGTAGTCGCTCTTGAGCTTGTTCAGGTCGCCGTACTGCTTCTGGTATTTTTCCAGCTCAGTGCGGTATTCCTTTATCTTGTGGGCCAGGTTCTTTATCTTGTTGGTCAGGCGCTTTATCTTTTCCTGGTTCAGGTTCAGGTTGATGATGGTCTTTACGATGTTCTTTTTCTTGGAATCTATGACGGCGGCGATCTTCTTCTTCTCCTCGTTGGGCAGCCGCGGTTTGGAGAAGCGCTCGGTGAGCTTCTCTATCTCCTTCTCGGTCTTGTTGATGAGCTTGGCGACGTTCTTCATCTTGCGCTTCATCGCGGAGAGCTCCTGCACCGACTTGCGGCCGCGGGGCATCAGCTCCTTGGTGGTCATCTCTTCCTGCTCGATGAGCGTCTCCCAGTTGCGGATCTCGCGCATCGTGATGGGGGATTCCAGCACCAGCATGCGCAGTTCCTTTTCGCGCTCGCGGGAGTTGCGGGCCAGCGTCACTTCCTCGTCGCGGGTGAGCAGGGGGACCTTGCCCATCTCGGAGAGGTACATCCGTATCGAATTGGAGACGTCCGGCGTGGAGTCCCATTCTTCGGTGTAGGCCTCGCGCTCGGCGGCGGCCACCATCTTGAACTTCTTGCGGTCCACCACGTCTATGCCCAGGTCCTCGAGGGTGCCCATCAGGCTGTCTATTTCCTCGCTGGACATCGAGGCGTTGGTCAAAGAGCGGTTTATCTCCTCGAGCGTTATGTAGCCGTGTTCCTTGCCGAGCTCCACCAGGTCCTTTAAAGCTTTTCTTGCCTGCTCCATGGTCTGTATCTCCTTTGATCCCCTCAAATTCCGGGAACGGCCGCCCGTCCCCATGTCAGTTTTTAAAATCCGTCCGGCTCACTCCGGGACTTTCTTCGGCGCGGACTTCAGGACGCCGGTAAGGCGCCTGAACTCTTCCAGCTCTCCGGGCTCCAGCGCGCCCAGCCTGCCTTTCAGCCCTTTCCATTTCCGTTCCTGGGAAAGCTTCTTTATCATGGCCGCGGCCCTGGTGGCGTTCTGCTCGGGGTGGACTTCCGCGCCTATGTCCTCCACGGAAAGCCGCATAATGAGCGCCGCCGATTCCGGGAGCAGCTCCAGCAGCCCCGGCACGGCCTTCGCCGGGTCGCGCCCCGCCCCGTCCTTCAGGGCCGCGAATATCTTTTTTGAAAAGGTGCTCTGGAAATCCTCTTCCGAAAGGTCCGCGGCGCAGGCTATCAGGCCCGGGTCCTTAAGGACCAGGTGTATGAACCCCAGCTCTATGGCCGGGATATCGTGCGCCAGGTCAGCCGGCGCCTCCGCGGGCGCGGGCTTGGTCCTGGCGGGGGAGGCGGATTTCTTGTTCAGCTGGCGCAGCACCGATTCCTGCTTGACGTCGAAGCGCGTGGCCAGGGTCTTGATCCATTCGCTCTTGAGCACCTCGTCGGTCTGCCGGTCCACGGTGTCCAGCAGCAGCTCTATGAGCTTGGCCTTGTCCTGGGAAGCCATCGGGTCCGGCTGCTTCTTCAGCAGCGCCGAGATCCTGAACTCAAGCGGGTCCGCGGCCGAAAACAGAATTTTCTCGAAAGCTTCGGGGCCGTATTCGTTCAGGTACTCGTCGGGGTCCAGCCCGCCGCCCAGGTCCGCCACCTTCACGTACATCCCGGCTTCCATGAAGATGTCCGAGGCCCGGATCGCCGCGTTTATGCCGGCCTCGTCGGCGTCGAACATCAGGATGGTGTCCTTCGAGTACCGCTTGATGAAGGCCGCGTGGTCCACCGAAAGGGCGGTGCCCAGCGGCGCTACCGCGAAATTTACGCCGTGCTGGTGGGCGGAGATGACGTCCATATAGCCTTCCAGTATCAGCAGGCGGCCGGTCTTGCGTATGTTGGGCAGGGCTTCATAGATGCCGTACAGCGTGCGCCTTTTGGAGAAGAGGGGGGTTTCGGGGGAGTTCAGGTATTTGGGCTGCTGGCCGTCTTCCAGCGCCCTGCCGCCGAAGGCCGTCGTTTCGCCGGCGGCGTTCTTTATGGGGAACATCACGCGGTTGCGGAAATAGTCCGTAACCTGGCCGCTGTCCCTGAGCGCCGCCAGCCCGGCCTTTACCGCCAGCTCTTTAGAAAAGCCCTTTTGCTCCAGCTCCTGCATCAGGGCCGGCTCCCCGGGGGGAGCGTAGCCTATGCCGAACTTCTCCACCGTGGCCTTGTTGATCTTGCGCGCGCCGAGGTAAAGCCGTGCCCTCTCCCCGTTGGAGGAAAAGAGCAGCTTCTTGTAGAACTCCTCCGCGGCGGCCAGGACTTTCTTCAGGGCCAGGCGCTCTTTTTCTTTTTCGCTCAGCTGGTGGTATTCTGTTTCCTGCCATTCCAGGCCGGCTTTCTGGGAAAGCTTCTTGAGCGCTTCCACGAAGGTCAGGCCGTCCATCTTCATCACGAACGTGAACATGTCCCCGTGCTCCTGGCAGCCGAAGCAGTAGAAAATCTGCTTGTCCT
>CAZJUL010000260.1:1735-4351 GCA_964549095.1 uncultured Elusimicrobiaceae bacterium | reverse complement strand
GGCTGGTCTTCTCGGCCAACATGCTGTGGATGTACATCTTCTGGGAAATGACCGCCTTCTGCAGCTGGCGGCTGGTGGGCTTTTTCCGGGCCGACAGGGACGTGGCCAAGGCCAACAAGACCATCCTGGTCACCGTCTTCGGCGCGCTGTGCATGCTGGTCGGCATCCTGATGATCTATTTCGACAAGGGCACGATGGACATGCGCTTCCTGAAGGGCGAGGCCATCCCGATGACCGCCGCCGTGATGATACTCATAGGCATCTTCGCCAAGTCGGCCACGCTGCCGTTCTCCTCCTGGCTGCCCGACGCCGGCGTCGCGCCCTCCACCGTGACCGCGCTGCTGCACGCGGCCGTCCTGGTCAAGATAGGCGTTTACGCCTACGCCCGCATCTTCGGCGTCACGCTGGTGGCGCCGGCGGAGTTCTCCTACCTGGTGCTGGTGCTGGCCGGCCTGAGCGCGCTGGTGGCGGCCGGGGCCGCGCTGGTGGACAAGGACATCAAGCGGATCATCGCCTATTCCACCGTGAGCCAGATCGGCTTCATCTTCCTGGGCCTGGCCTCGGGCAACCGGACCGCCTTCATCGGCGGCCTGCTTTACATCCTTATGCACAGCGTGGCCAAGGGCGGCCTGTTCCTGTGCGCGGGCATCATCGAGCAGAAAACGCACACCAAGGACATCACCCGGATGGGCGGGCTGTGGAAGACCATGCCCGTAACCGGCACCGCCTTCGCGCTCTGCTCGCTGTCCGTGATGGGCATACCGCCGTTCGGCGGCTTCTTCAGCAAGTTCCTGGTCTTCAAGGGCGCCACGCAGAACGGCAGCCCGCTGGTGCTGGGGCTGTTCCTGGTAGGCGCGATGATGACGCTCTTGTACCTTGTGCGGCTGTTCTACCTGATCTTCCTCGGAGAAGAGAAGGCGCAGAACCCGAAAGAGGGCTCTACGCTGATGGTCGCGAGCGTCCTGGCGCTGGCCCTGATAGGGCTGGCCCTCGGCGCGTTCATCTATTACCCGTCGGTTTACGCGGAAGTCCTGACCGCTCAATTAGGAGTTAACCTCGAATGAACCCCATACTGATACCCATCGTTCTCCCGCTGGTAACGGCTTTCCTGGTGCTGCTGATAGCCGAAAAGACGAGGTGGATGAAAGAGACGCTGGCCGTCGCGGTTTCGGCCGTCAGCCTGCTGGGCGCCTTCCTGCTGCTGACCACCGCGCTGTTCGGCCGCCCGCTGACGCTGGAAGCCCTCTGGGTCGGGCACGGCATCGCCTTCACGCTGAAGGCCGACAAGCTGAGCTCCGCGGTGCTGCTGGCCATCACGCTGTTCTCCTTCCTCACGGCCGTCTACTCCTTCAGCTTCGAAAAGAAGGGCCCGGCCAAGTGGTTCTATTTCAACCTGCTGATAACCCAGGCCTTCGCCGCCGGCGCTGTGCTGAGCGACAACCTGGTGGCGCTGCTCTTCTTCTGGGAAGGCCTGCTGGTGATGCTCTACTCCTTCATAGCCCTGTCCAAGCCGGACCAGGCCGCCAAGAAGACCGCGATGAAGGCTTTCCTCATCAACGCGGCCACGGACCTGTGCCTGCTGGTGGGCGTCACGATAACCGCCTACATAGCCGGCACCTTCAGCATGACGGAGATCTCCGCCAACAAGCTGACGCTGACCGGCTGGGCGGCCGCCGGCTACATACTGATGCTGGTGGGCGCGGTCTCCAAGTCGGGCGCGCTGCCGTTCCACACCTGGATACCGGACGCGGCCACCGATTCGAGCGCGCCTTTCATGGCGTACATCCCGGCGTCGCTGGATAAGCTGCTGGGCATCTATTTCCTGGCGCGCATAAGCGTCTACCTGTTCACCCTCAACGGCGCCATGCAGGTGGCCCTGATGACGCTGGGCGCGCTGACGCTCATCATCGCGGTCATGATGGCCTTCGTGCAGACCGACTACAAGCGGCTGCTTTCCTACCACGCCGTAAGCCAGGCCGGCTACATGATACTGGGCATAGGCACGCTGAACCCCATCGGCATAGCGGGCGGGCTGTACCACATGCTGAACAACGCCGTTTACAAATCCTGCCTGTTCATGACCGCCGGCTCCGTGGAGCAGCGCACCGGCACCAACGACCTGCACAAGCTGGGCGGGCTGTTCAGCCTGATGCCGGTCACCGCGCTCTGCTTCCTCATCTCGGCCGCGGCCATCTCCGGCATAGCGCCGTTCAACGGCTTCTTCTCCAAGGAAATGATCTACGAGGGGACGCTGCACACCGGCTACACGGTCTTCTTCATAATCGCCGAGATCGGCTCACGCTCGCCTCCTTCCTGAAGCTGGGCCACGCCGTCTTCTTCGGGCGTCGGCCCGCGGAGCTGGAACAGACCACCGAGTCGGGCTTCTCCGCGCTGTTCCCGATGCTGGTCCTGGCCGGGCTGTGCGTGGTGCTGGGCCTCGGCGCCCGGATACCCGTGGAGTTCTTCCTTAACCCGTCCCTGAACGACCTGGGCCTCGCCAGCGAGCAGCTGGCCGGCTTCCACCTGAACCCGCTGTTCTGGGCCTCGGTGGTGGTCATCCTGGTGGCGGTCGTCAACCACATTTTCGGCTGCGCCAACGCGCAGGGCAGGGCCAGC
>CAZJUL010000260.1:0-1725 GCA_964549095.1 uncultured Elusimicrobiaceae bacterium | reverse complement strand
AGTTCATGAAGCGCGTTCCCAGGATGGCGGGCGTCATCTACAAGGCGGACAGGTTCTTCGACTACCTGACGGACGACCTGCCCTCTTTCGCCGCGAACGCCTTCTCCAAGACCTCGCAGCGCTTCCACACCGGCTCCTATCCGCTCTACATGGCGCTGACCATAGCGGGGTTCGTGATCTATATTTTCGTCGCCGCAAATTACGGAGGGATTAAATGACAACCGAAGCAGGCCTCCTGGCCTACCAGCTCATCCCGCTATTTTCCGCAGTCGTGATACCGTTCGTCTCCCGGAAGAAGCCGCGCTACGCCGACATCTTCGCCACGGTGACGCTGCTGGCCGGCCTGATCAACATCGCCTGGGCGCTGCTGAACCCGGCCAACATAGCCGCCGCCTTCGCCAACATAAAGGAAGACGGCTTCTCGCTGCTGATGATCCTGACCATCTACCTGGTGGCGCTCTGCGTGACTTTCTTCTCTTCCTGGTTCATGGAAGAGCGGCCCAACCGCGGCCCGTACTTCAGCCTGATACTGGTCTCGGTGTCGGCGATGTGCGGCATCGTGACTACGGGCGACTTCTTCACGCTCTACATCTTCGTGGAAGTGCTGGCCATCACCTCCTTCGCGCTGATAGCCACCGACGACAGCCCCCAGGGGCTGGAAGGCGCGCTTAAGTATTTCCTGCTGACCTTCCCCGCCTCCCTGTTCATCATGTTCGGCATCGCCTTCCTGATGCTCACCGTGGGCACGCTCTCCTTCGAGAACATCAAGATCATCGTGGCGTCCGGCATACCGGCCGGCGCGGTGGTGTTCGCCGTATCGCTGATACTGCTGGGCTTCCTGATAAAGTCCGGCGTGGTCCCGTTCCACGCCTGGACCCCGGACGCCTACCAGGGCGCCTACTCGCCCGTCTCGGCCTACCTGGCCGGCATAGTCACCAAGATCTCCGGCGTCTACGCCGTGGTCAGGATAGCCATAATGCTGCGGCTCTTCGAGATAAAGGCCTACCACACCTCGGAGATACTGATGTTCCTGGGCATGCTCTCCATAGTGGTCGGCGCGCTGGCGGCCCTGCGGCAGAAGGAGCTGAAAAGGATGCTGGCTTTCTCCAGCATCAGCCAGGTGGGCTACATAGTGACCGCGGCCGGCATGGGCACGCCGCTGGCGGTGCTGGGCGCCGTCTTCCACCTGTTCAACCACGCCACTTTCAAGACCACCCTGTTCCTGAACAGCGCCTGCCTGGAGAAGGCCGCGGGCACCAGCGACATGCGCAAGCTGGGCGGCATGGAGCACGCGATGCCCTGGACCTCGTGGACCTCCATCATAGCGCTGATGTCCACGGCCGGCATTCCGCCGCTGTCGGGCTTCTGGAGCAAGCTTATCATCATCGTGGCCCTCTGGGACGGGGGGGCTAAGGTCTACGCCGTGCTGGCCCTGCTGTTCAGCATAGTGACGCTGGCCTACTTCATGGTGATGCAGAGGAAGATCTTCTTCGGCAAGGCGACGGAGGCCTCCGCGAACGCCCGCGAGGTAAGCCCCGCGCTGCTGGCGCCGGCCGTGGCGATGTGCGTGATCATCGTGGCGCTGGGCGTGTTCTTCCCGTACATCTACTCCTACCTTGTCGAGACCATAGCCGCGAGGATCATACTATGACCTATCACATACTCCTTTTCGTGCTGGTGACCGTGCTGGCGGTCGCGGCCGTGATGGCGAAGGGCCTGCTGGCG
>CAZJUL010000259.1:0-4363 GCA_964549095.1 uncultured Elusimicrobiaceae bacterium | reverse complement strand
AACCGCGCCCTGGACGGCCTGCCGCCCGGCAACAAGAGCGTGATAGAGGTGGGCTGCGGGGCGGCCTCCAACCTGCGCCTGCTGGGCAAAAACCGCAAAGACATTACACGCTACGCCATCGACGCCAGCCCCGAGGCCGTGGCCCGCATTAAGGACGAGGTTCCGAACGCCGTGGTGGGCGACGTGTTCTCCACCCCTTTCGAGGATGGGAAATTCGACCTGATCTACAGCGCCGGGCTGATGGAGCATTTCCCGGACGAGACTCCGTTCGCCGCGGAAATGCGCCGCATACTCAAGGACGGCGGCAGGGTAGTCACCTTCGTGCCCGGCAGGTACACGCTCTGGCAGCTGCACCAGATACTTTTCTTCACCCTTTTCAGCGGCGGCTACGAAAAATCCTATTCCTATTCCCGGCTCAGGAAGGTCTTCGAGAGCAACGGCTTCGAGACCGAATCCTTCTGCGGGCTGGACCCGTTCAGCCTGCAGGGCGCGGTGATGCGCCTGCTGGGCCGGCCGTTCAGGCCGCTGTTCACGAAAAGCCTTTTCAAGAGCGCCTACACGGAGCTCTGCCTTATCAGCAAGAAAGCCCCGGCCTATAAAGCCGGGCCTAAACAGGAGAACATATGACCATCGGCATCACCGGCGGCGCGGGCTTCATCGGCTGCAACGTGGCGGCGCGCTACCTCAACAAGGGGAACAAGGTAGTCATCTTCGACAATTTTTCCCGCAAGGGGACCAGGAACAACCTGGCCTGGCTCAGGAAGATAAAGAAGGGCAGGCTGGAGGTGATAAAGGGCGACATACGGACCGACAAGACAGCGCTGAAGCGCTTCGCCGCGGGTTGCGACCTGGTCTACCACCTGGCCGCGCAGGTGGCGGTGACCACCTCGGTGGTCGACCCGGTGGAGGATTTCGACATAAACGCGCTGGGCACCTTCAACGTGCTGGAAGCGGTGCGGTCTTCGCCCAAAAAGCCGCCCGTGGTCTACGCCTCCACCAACAAGGTCTACGGCAAGATGTCCGGCGTGAAGCTGGCCGAAAAGAAGACGCGGCACATCTACCGCAACCTGCCGCGCGGCGTGAACGAGGCCGAACCGCTGGATTTCTATTCCCCCTACGGCTGTTCCAAGGGCTGCGGCGACCAGTACGTGCGCGACTACGCGCGCATCTACGGGCTGAAGACGGTGGTGTTCAGGCAGTCCTGCATCTACGGCGAGCGGCAGTTCGGCGTGGAGGACCAGGGCTGGGTGGCGCATTTCATCATCTCGGCGGTGCTGGGCAGGCCGATGACCATCTACGGAGACGGCAAGCAGGTCCGCGACCTGCTTTTCGTGGACGACCTGGTGGACGCCTACGAAAAAGCCGTCGGCCGCATAGGCAGGACAGCCGGGCAGATCTACAATATCGGCGGCGGGCCGGCAAACACGCTTTCCCTGCTGGAGCTGCTGGACCAGCTTAACGGGCTCCTCGGGCGGAAGATAACCTGCCCGTTCGCGGCGCCCCGGCCCGGCGACCAGCTCATCTATGTCAGCGACATCGGCAAGGCCCGCAGGGACCTCGGGTGGACGCCCGGGATAACGGTGCCCGCGGGCATAAAGCGCCTGCACGCCTGGGTGGCCGCGAACAAAAAAGAACTGGAGAGCCCGCTCCGCTGAGGGACATCATGAACATCTGCTTCATAAGCTCCTCTTTCGCCAGGAACGAAAAGGATATCTGCGCGCCCTGGATACTCCGGCTGGCGCAGGAACTTATAGCCCGGGGCTGGCAGGTCTCGGTGTTCGTTTCCTCGCATAAAGGCCTGCGGCAGACGGAATGCTGCGGCGCGAAGATCTTCAGGTTCAGGTATTCCCTGAAAGCCTGGGAGCGCCTCACCCACGAGGACCGCTCCCCGGCGCTGCTGCACAAGTTCAGCCAGCGGCTGCTGCTCCTGAGCTACATGGTCTGCGGCTCCGTCTCGGCGCTTTTCTTCTTCGCCGGGAAAAAGTTCGACGTTATAGACGTGCACTGGCCTTTCCCGCAGGCCGTGTTCGGCATCATCGGGAAATGGCTGACCGGCGCCAGGCTGACCTATTATTTCTACGCCTCGGAAATACTGCTGGTCGAGAAAAGCCCGGCGCTCAAGCGCTTCTGCGCCTGGCTGATGACTTTCGCCGACGAGATAGTCACCATCTCGAACCCCTCCAAGGACCTGCTGATCAGGAATTTCGGGACCGGCTACGATATCAAGGTAATACCATTCGGGACCACCATGCCCGCCGCCGCGCCCTCGCCTTCGCGCCCCCCCGCCGCCGGCGCCCCGCTCAAGCTGATGTACGCCGGCAAGCTGATAGAGAGGAAGGGCGTCATCTACCTTATCCGGGCGCTCAAGCTGCTGAAAGACCGCGGCGTGGACGCGCGCCTGAAGCTGGTGGGCAGCGGCTACCTGAAAGACGAACTGAAAGCGGCCGTGACAGAGCTCGGGATCGAGAATGAAGTGGACTTCGCCGGCTTCCTGCCCTCGCAGTCGAAGGAGCTCTCCGACGCGTACGCGGGCTGCGACATCTTCATCCTGCCGTCCATAATAGATTCGCGCGGCGATACGGAAGGCCTGGGCTACGTGGTGCTGGACGCGATGTCGCACGGCAAGCCGGTCATCGCCTCGGCCGTGGGCGGCATCACGGATATGATAAAGGACGGGGAGACCGGCTTCCTGGTGCCGGAAAAGGACCCGGCCGCGCTGGCGGAGAAAATAATTTTCGTCCGGGACAATTACCCGGCCGCGCAGAAGATCGCCGCGGCGGGCTGGGACTTCGCCCTGAATAACTTCTCGTGGGAGAACGCGGTGAAGGGCCTTTCCGCGGCTTACAAAGGCGACAGATAGACCGGGGCTATATGCTGAAGACTGACACTTTGATAATCGGCGGCGGCCTGGCGGGCCTGGCGGCGGCCGGCGCGCTGGAAGGCAAAAAGAGCTACCTGCTGGCCGAGCGGGAGCGCCGGCCGGGCGGGCTGTCCCGCACCGTCAGGAAAGGGCCGTTCCTGTTCGATTATTCCGGCCACCTGCTGCACCTGCGCTGGCCGCGCACCAAGGCGCTCATTTTCGGGGCGCTCAAGGGCAACCGCGCCGCCATAGAGCGCGATGCGCGCATCCACGCGCACGGCAGCTGGACCCCCTATCCCTTCCAGGTCAACCTCTCGGGGATGCCGGAAAAAGTGCGCGGAGAATGCGTGCGCGGCTTCCTGCGCGCCTACGCCGCGAACAAGCAGGAGGCCGCGGGTTCGCCCGAAATTTTCAGCCGCTGGTGCAGGCGGGTGTTCGGCGAGGGCATCTCTAAGCATTTCATGCTGCCCTACAACGCCAAGCTCTGGCAGTACCCGCTGGACCGCCTCACCAACGAATGGTGCGGGCCCTTCGTGCCGCAGCCCAAGCCGGAGGATGTGATACAGGGCGCCTACGGCAGGTCCCGCACGGGCATAGGCTACAACCCGGTCTTCAATTACCCCAGGCGCGGCGGTATAGGCGCGCTGGCCGACGCGCTGGCGGCGAAGACCGACGGCCTGCGGCTGGGGCTGGAAGTGGAAAGCGTGGACCTTAAGGACCGGACGGCCCTGATACGGCATTTCGGGCCGGTGCATTTCCGCCGGCTGATAAACACCGCGCCGCTGAACGAATTCATAGCAATGGCGAAGGGCGCGCCTGACAAGGTCCGGGCAGCGGCGGCTAAGCTGCGCCACAATACGGTATACGTGCTGAACCTGGGCGCGCGGGGCGTGAAGTCCAGGATGCACTGGGGCTATTTCCCCGAAGCGCGTTTCCCCTTTTACCGGGCGGGCATAGCTTCCAATTTTTCCGCCGCGCTGGCGCCGGCCGGCCACGCGACTTTTTACATAGAGATAGCCGCCGGCGCGGAAGGGCTGGACCTGGCCCGCGCTGAAACCGCGGCGCTGCGGGGCTTAAGGGACTGCGGGCTGATAAAGGACGACAGGCAGATAGTCGAAAGGCTTTGGCTCAAGATCCCGTGCGCCTATGTGATCTACGACAGGGACCGCGCCGCCGCCCTGCCTATCATCTTCGACTGGCTCAAAGCGCATAGAACCGCTTCAATAGGCCGCTACGGTGCCTGGAAATATTCTTTCATGGAAGAAAGCGTGAAGGAAGGCCTGGAAGCCGCCGAAGATATACTGAAGTGGTAGGGGACGCTGTTTCCTAACTTCCTAATTATCACCCAAAAAGGCGATTTCCAAAAGTTAGGAAGTTAGGAAACAGCGTCCCCTCTCCCAGCCTCTCTCCCTACAGCACACCGGCGTCCATAAGGGCTTGCTTGAGGACGGGGCGGTTCTTTTCGGACAGCGGCACCAGCGGCAGCCGCGGCTCCGCGCCGCA
>CAZJUL010000258.1:1506-4374 GCA_964549095.1 uncultured Elusimicrobiaceae bacterium | reverse complement strand
GCCGCCGGCTTCGCCGCAGAAGGCTACGCGCGCCTGAACGGCCGCCTGGGCGTGGCCATGGCCACAAGCGGCCCTGGCGCCCTGAACCTGCTGACGCCGATAGGCAGCTGCTACTTCGATTCGGTCCCCTGCCTCTTCCTCACCGGCCAGGTGAACACCTACGAATACAAGTTCGACAGGCCCGTTAGGCAGATCGGCTTCCAGGAGACCGACATCGTCAGCGTCGCCACCCCGCTGGTGAAATACGCCGAACTGGTAAAAGACCCGCGCAGGATTCGCTATTGCCTGGAAAAAGCCGTCTTCCTGGCCAGGCACGGCCGACCCGGTCCTGTTCTGCTGGACCTGCCGATGGACGTGCAGCGCGCCAAAATTAACCCGCGGGCACTCAAGACTTTTTTCGGCAGCCCGGAGCACCGCCGCCTCCTGAAGGCTTCCCCGACCGATTTCCCCGCTCTCCCGAAGATAGTAAAGGCCCTGGAAAAAGCGAACCGCCCGGTCATCCTGGCCGGCGGAGGAGTGCGTGCGGCCGGAGCCGCGGAGGAACTGGCGAAACTGGTCAAAAAGACCGGCATCCCCGTGGTCGCCTCCCTGATGGGCCTGGACGCCGTCTCCCGCGAAGAGCCCGCCTATTCCGGCATGCTCGGCTCGTACGGCAACCGCTTCGCCAACCTCACGGCCGCCAACGCCGATCTCCTGTTGATACTCGGTTCCCGGCTGGACAGCCGCCAGACCGGCACCAGGCCCGCCACCTTCGCGCGGGGCGCTTTCAAGGTCCACGTGGACATAGACCCCGCGGAACTGAACGCCAAGCTGAAGGCCGATATAGCCGTCCAGGGCGACCTGAAGCTGTTCCTGCGGAAGCTTAACGCCTCCCTGCGCTCTTTCAGGGGCGCCGACCTTAAACCCTGGCGCGAGGCCGTAAACTGTTACCGCCGGCGCTATCCCGCGCTGGAAAGCAGGAACCCCCGGGGAAATATCTCCCCTAACGCCTTCATGGACCTCCTGGCGGGCTATACCCGCCCGAGCGACATCATTTGCCTCGACGTAGGCCAGAACCAGATGTGGGCCGGACAGTCGTTCCGCCTGAAGAGGGGCCAGCGGATGCTGGTCTCCGGCGGCATGGGTTCGATGGGTTTTGCCCTGCCGGTGGCGGTGGGGGCGGCGCTGGCCTCGGGCAGGAGAGCGGTGGTGATAACCGGCGACGGCGGCATACAGGTCAACATACAGGACCTGGACAGCCTTCCCGTCCGCAAGCTGCCAGTGAAGATCATTATGATGAACAACGGCTGCCTGGGGATGGTGCGCCATTTCCAGGACATCTATTTTGGCGGCCGCCGGCAGTCCACGGCCGTCGGCTACCATTGCCCCGATATAGGCGCAATAGCCGCCGCCTACGGCGTGCGCGGCCGGAAGATCCGCACCATGAAGGAAGCCGCCGCGGTCCTGGAGAAAGTCTTCTCCAGCGACAGGGCGGAACTGGTGGACGTGAAGCTGGGCGGGGACACGACGGTGGACCCGAAATTGCTGGTGAACCATCCCATAGAGGACCTGTCCCCGGAAATAAGCAGGGAAGAACTGGCAAAGGAAATGTTCATCAAGCCTATAGATGCGGAGCCCTGGATCGATTGAATGGCGAAGAAGAATATCCTGATAACCGGCGCCGGCGGCTTCATAGGCCGGAACCTGGCCGAATTCCTGGGCGCGAAAAAGGACCTGTACAAGGTCTTCGCGGCGCGCCACTCCGACCTGGAACTGCTGGACGAAAAGGCCGTGAAGACCTTTATCCGGGCGAAAAAAATAGACCTGGTCCTGCACTGTTCCAATACCGGCGGCAGCCGCAAGACCGGCTATGACTCCGGGGCGACGGATGTTGTCCTGAAAAACCTGAAGATGTTCTTCAACCTGGCCCGTGCTCTGCCGGCCTCGGCCCGGATGATAAATATGGGCAGCGGCGCGGAATACGGCGTGCGCAGGCGTAAGATAAAAGAGACGGCTTTCGACGCCGTCGTGCCGGCGGACGCCTACGGCTTCTCCAAATATGTCGTCTCAAAATACATAGAAAAGGCTGACAATATCCTCTGCCTGAGAATTTTCGGACTTTACGGCAAATACGAGGATTACCGCTTCAAGTTCATCTCCAACGCCATAGTGAAGAACCTCCTCGGGATGCCGCTGGTCATAAACCAGAACGTCCGTTTCGATTATCTTTACATCGCTGATTTCCTTGAAATAGTGGAGCGGTTCATAAAGAGGAAACCCGCTTTTAAACACATCAATATCACCCCGACAAAGTCGGTAGACCTGCTGACAGCAGCCGCTATCATAAACGGTATTGCCGCGAAAAAAAGCCCGGTGAAGGTCCTGAATCCCGGCCTGAACGCCGAATATTCCGCGGATAATTCCCGGCTGCTGCAGGAGGTGCCCGGCTTCAGGTTTTGGACCTATGAAGAGGGTATAGCGGAACTGTACAAATACTACGCGGCGAACCTGGATTCCCTGGACCTCTCCTCGGTCCGCAAAGACCCGTATCTCGCCAAGTGCAGGACAAGCGCGAAAGGACGGCCGGGCAGCCGCTGAATTTACTGCCTCACCGGGCCGCTAATTGAGATCGCCTGATGAATTTGTCTATTCTGAACATTCTTAGAAATGCGGCATCCCTGCCGGAGAACTGTTGCACGGATCCGGACCTGGACGGCGCCGATCGGCTGAAGGGCCTGCTGCTTTGTGTCTGCGCGGTGGGGCTTTTTAATCTGCTCTGGTTCAACAGGTATTTCCCGGTCACGGAGGGCTGGTTCAGCGCTTACGCGCAGCGCTGGCTTTCGGGTTATCTGCCTTACAGGGATACCGCGTTCTTTCTTCCGCCGCTCT
>CAZJUL010000258.1:0-1496 GCA_964549095.1 uncultured Elusimicrobiaceae bacterium | reverse complement strand
CGCCGCTCTACCCCTGGCAGCTGGCGGTCTGGACAAAATTATTCGGGCCCTCATTCCTGGCGCTGCGGATAATGGGCGTGCTGGCCCTTATGACCCTGACCTTCTCGCTGTATTCCCTTTTCCGCCGCCTTACCTCTTCCGCCGGGGCTTCCGTCGCCGCTTTCGTGTCCGTGCTCTGCTTCGAGTCGTTCAATGTTTTTGTGCCTTACGATTACCATACTTTCGACACCTTGTACGCGGTCCTGTCCATCCTCTTCCTGATAAAGGCGTTCGAGGCCGCCGAAAGAGGTTCGAGCCCTTCGGCGGAAAGCGCGTTCGTTTTTATGGCCGGCCTATTCGCGTCCTGCTGCCTCCTTATCAAGCATTCTATGGGCCTCTTGCTGGCGGTCACGGCCGCGTCCATATTCGCCGCCGCTTATCTCCACGCCCCGGTGTCGCGCCGGGTAAAGAACGGCTTATGTTTTGTACTTGGGTTCGGGCTCCCTTTAGCCGTGTTCGCCGGCTGGCTTTATAAATATTCCAGCCCGGCAGCTTTCTACCAGAACGTTGTCCTGGGGATCGGCGCCAAAGGCAGCCTGTCCTCCATATTGTTCGGGTTCCTGCGGCTTCAGTTCACTGCGGCGTTCTTCGCCCAGCTGCTCGCCGCCCTGGCGCTGGTCCTGCTGTTCGCCGCGGTTAAGGCCGGCGGCGGGGGAGACCGGAAGGAGACCGCCGGGTGGAAAACATTGGCCGCCGTCATGCTGTTCGTCGTTCTGAACCATCTGTTCGCCCGCTGGTCCGTGAGGATCGGTTCGTTTTCCCTGAACGATCTTATTTCAGGCCTGATAGTCCCGCTGGCTATTGTCGGAACGCTGCTGGCGCTGACCGGCATCAGCGGAGCGGTCCGGTCCGTCCCGGACAGGCGTTCGTTCATCCTGTTCTCAGCCGCGGCGCTCTCGCTGTGCCTTATGTATTCCACGGCGATGTCCACCGTTATCTCGGCGCCGGGGGCTTTTCTCGGGCTGGGACTGGTGATATGCCTGCTCTATAACCGCGTGAGAAACGCTAAATGGTGCCTGGCGGCGTTTTTGGCCGTGTTTTTCCTTTATGCCGACAGTGTTGCGGCCGCGAAATACAAGAGGCCGTATTTCTGGTGGAACTTAAGCAGCGGCGATATACGGGGGAAACTTGCAGGCTTCGACCTGCCTCTTCTGAAGGGCATATCTACGACGGCGGACAATAAGGCCGCCATCGAGGGCCTGACGCGCGCGATACTGGAAAGCACCGCGCCCGGAGAGCAGATCTACGCATATCCGTCGATCCCGCTGTTTTACCTGCTTTCCGACAGGTGGCCGCCCACTTATTCCCTGCAGCACTGGTATGACACCGTTAGCGACGCCCTGGTAAGAGAAGACCTCGAAACCCTGAAAGCCAGGCCGCCCAAGGTTATAGTGCTGCTCGACCTGCCGGAAGAGGCGGTTATCGTGCATGAAAGATTGTTCCGCGGCGGAAAGCCT
>CAZJUL010000257.1:2193-4378 GCA_964549095.1 uncultured Elusimicrobiaceae bacterium | reverse complement strand
CGCTGGTGCTGCAGCTGCTGCTGGAAGGCGTCATAGACATCATGTCCGGCAAGACCCCCCACCTGATAGAGATGCACCTGCGCGGCTACCAGATGGAAGCGGCCGCAAAGGGACCGGCCCCGGCTGCGAAGAAATAGGACCTGAAAGAACGGTAACCCAAGACTATGCGCTTTTACGAACGCGAAGACGAACTGGAGAACGAGCTCAACCGCGGCGCCCTGTGGGCCATCACCTACGGCGACATGATGAGCTACCTGATGATCTTCTTCATGATATTGTTCGCGTTCTACAGCTCCAAGGACATCACCCCCCAGTTCATGCAGAAAGCCGTCGAGGAGGAGTTCGGCCTGGACACGCAGGTCACCAAGCAGATCTTCGACCCCAAAGAGGGCATACAGCAGATCGCCCAGGTGGAGATCTCCGCCAATAAGATAACCATTAAATTCTCCGACCCCATACTGTTCGAGCCGGGCAGCGCCACGCTCAAGAGTTCGTCAATGCCCCATCTTAAAAAGCTGGTCGCTGTCTTCAACCAGCTGCCCAACCCGGTGCAGATAGAGGGCCACACGGACAACAGGCCGCTGGGCAGGCGCGCCGGGTTCAAGTCCAACTGGGAACTGTCCTCCGCGCGGGCATTTTCAGTGCTGAAGTACTTCATGGAGCAGGGAGTGGCTCCCGAAAAACTTTCGGCCGTCGGATACGGGGAATTCAAGCCCGTGAGGTCCAACGACTCTCCGGAGGGCCGTTCAGCCAACCGGCGTATCGAGGTCAACATAATCAGGCACGAGATCTGAGCCGTCATTTAAACAAATGAAGCTTACAACGCGCTTTTTCCTTATCCTGCTGATGGTAGCGGTCGTGCCGCTGCTGCTGTCGGTGGCGTGGAACATCTACCAGTATAATTCCAGCGTCGCCAGCTATTACGACCTGCACAAGGGCCTGTCCAGCCTGTCGGCGGCCAACATAGACGAGTGGCTGGCCAGCACCAACAGGCACCTGGCCTTCCTTTACGAGGTGGAGCACCCGCTGGCGAAGAAGGTGGACGACATAAAGATCATCCACCAGGCCACCCGGATAAACTCGGAAATAATGTCGCTGAGCGTGCTGAGCCCGGACGACAAGGAGCTTTACTACCTGCAGAGCGAGAAGGTCAAGGGCGACAGGCCGCTGGCTTCCTACCAGGACGCCCTTATCAAGCAGGTGCGCGAATCGGGCATAGTGGCGCCCGGGTCCGTGCTGTGCCTGAAGTCCCGCGCGTATTTCCCCATCGCCTACCCGATGGTGGACGGGCGGGTGGTGGTCTTCCATTTTTCGCTGGACAAGCTTTTCTCCAAGCTCAACTCCCAGAAGACCGGCCAGACCGGCGAAGTGCTGATCACGGACAAGCGCGGCGAGCCCCTGCCCTGCCAGAAGGTGGACCGGCAGAAGTTCGACGTCGAGGCCATCCGGCTCTTCTTCAGGAACGGCGGCCGGGCCGGGACCATCAACAACTTCATCGTGAACGGGGAATCCTACGCCGGGGCGTACGCCACGGTGGAGAACACCAGCTGGAAGGCGGTCTCCCTCCAGAGCGAGGACGAGCTGTTCGGCAAGCAGAAGAAATCCATCTACATCTTCGGTATCTTCACCATCGGCACCATCGTGACCACGATCCTGGTGGTGATGCAGATCTCCCGGCGTATCATCCTGCCCATCAACAACATGGTCAACGGCGTCAAGAAGTTCCTGAAGGACAAGCACCTCGACGAGGTGATACCGCAGGAAGGGTGGCCCGAGATCAAGGCCCTGGTGGGCATCCTGAACCGGCTGATGCTGGAGCTGCAGGCCTACCGCGCCTTCCAGCTGAACCAGATAGTGGAAGAAAAGAACAAGGCGCAGGCGCTGATAGACACCATAACCGACGGCGTCATACTGGTGGACGACAGGGGCGGCCTCATCTACTGCAACCAGACCGCGCTGAAGCTGCTGGGCATCCCCCGGATGGAGAACACCGTGGTCCTGCCGCGCTCGATAAAGAACGAGGCGTTCTTCGCCGAGTTCACGGCGATGCTCTCGTCCAAGGAAAAGCTCATCAGGACGGAGCTGGACGCCCCGCTCTTCGGCTCCAACCCGCCGATAATGAAGAGCTACCGGATGATCACCAACCAGTTCATGCTGGCCACCCTGAAGCGTCCCGGCCGCGTAG
>CAZJUL010000257.1:0-2183 GCA_964549095.1 uncultured Elusimicrobiaceae bacterium | reverse complement strand
CACCAGCGAGAAGGAGCTGGAGACGGCCAAAGAAGAATTCTTCCACATGATAACGCACGACATGCGCGCGCCGCTGGCCACCATCCAGGGCTACGTCGAAATGCTGATGCGCAAGGTCCCCTCCTCGCCCGGTATCGACAAGTATTTCAAGAGCATGCTCTATTCTTCGCGGCGCCTGCGCGGCATGATAGACGACATCCTGAACACCACCAAACTGCAGCGCGGCACCATGACGCTGGCGCTGGATAAGGTCAACGCCAGCGACCTGATCACCCGCGTCAAGGAGAACCACGAGCCGGTGGCCACGCCCAAGAACATAAAGATGGGCACGGCGCCGATGGCGCAGAACTTCGAATTTTTCGCCGACCCGACCCTGCTGGAGCGCGTCATAACCAACCTGGTAGGGAATTCGCTGAAGTTCACCCCCTCCGGCGGCAGCATCACGCTGGGCGCCGAGCAGGACGCAGAGAAGGTCAGCATCTGGGTCCAGGACACCGGGGTGGGCATCCCCGCGGACAAGCGCGACATGATCTTCGAGAAATACTCCCAGATGGAAGAGCACAAGACCCAGGGCTTCGGCCTGGGCCTGGCGATGTGCAAGATGACCGTGGAACTCCACGGCGGGAAGATCTGGGTGGAATCCGAGGTGGGCAAGGGCAGCAAGTTCATCTTCACGGTGTCTAAAAAGCTGACCCCGGACGAAACAAAGCCGGCGGAGGCCGGCGCCAAGGGAGCCGGCCAGGCGTGAACGGTACCTCCGCCTTCCGGCGCCGGACCGTAAAGCCAGCCCGGAAATTGACAGCAACTCTCCAGCTATGACCCATACGATACTTGTAGTCGACGACGAATCCGATTACCTGGACATAGCCGCCGCGCTCCTCTCCGCGGAAGGGCATACCGTGCTGAAGGCTTCCACCGGCGCGGAGGGCCTGGCCAAGGCGGCCGCCCATAAGCCGGAGCTGATAGTCCTGGACATAGGTCTGCCGGACATCGGCGGGCTGGACGTGAACAGGCGCCTGAAAAAGGACCCGGCCACCGCCGGGATACCGGTGCTGCTGTTCACCGTCCGGTCGGAGTTGGACCTGGTGGACAAGGCGCTGAAGGAAGGCGCCGCGGAATTTATCCTCAAGCCTTTCGACGCCGGCCGGTTCGTGCTGACGGTAAAAAAACACCTTAAAAAATAATGGCCCCGCGCAAGAAAACGCAAGTCGCCGTCCTTTCCCCCCGCCCCGGAACGGGAGGGCTGGTCGCGGCGGCGCTGCCCGGCGCGGCCGTCTATAAGACCGCGCCGAGCTTCATAGCCGCGGTCCTGCGGCGCGCGCCCGACCTGGCCGTCATAGATATGGAATGCCCGGAGATAAGCGGGGCCGACCTGATCCTGGTCCTGCGCCGGAACCCCGGGGCGTCGGCCATGCTCATCGCCGCCGTTTCCTCCGCCCCGCGGACTTCCCGCGAGATAGCGGCCGGCTTCGATACCGGCGCCGACGAATATTTCGTGCTGCCGCGCGACGCCGCCCTGCTGGGCCCGCGGCTGCTGAACCTGCTGGCCAACCGCCGCGGGCGCGCCGCCGCCGGCCGGGAAGAAGAGGCCCCGGTAAAGATAGGGGCGCTGGAAGTTTCCCTGGCCTCCCGCACGGCCGCGCTGAAAGGTCGCGAGCTGCCTTTGACTTCGCTGGAGTTCGACATGCTGCTTTATTTCGCGGGCAACGCGGGCCGGGTGGTGGGCAGGGGCACCCTGATACAGCAGGTCTGGAAAGAGGACCTGGGCGTGAACCTGCGGTCGGTCGACAAGCGCATAGAGGTGCTGCGCAAAAAGCTCAAGGGTTCGGGCGTGACCATCTCCACCGTCTTCGGCATCGGCTACATCTTCAAAGCCTGACGGCCTGCCCCGGTTTCCACATGAACACCCTTTCTCCTTATTTTATTAAGAGCGAACGCCTCGGCTTCCGCCGCTGGTGCGGGGCGGATCTGGAACTGGCGTGGGAGCTGTGGGGCGATCCCGAAGTGACCAGGCTTATCGGCGGGCCTTTCTCGCGCGAGCAGGTGCGCGCGCGGCTACAGGCCGAGCTCTCGAACGACGGGCAGCGCGGCGTCCAGTACTGGCCGGTGTTCCTGCTGGAGACGGGCGCCTTCGCGGGCTGCTGCGGGCTCCGGCCCAGGCCTGAAAACGGCGTTTACGAGGC
>CAZJUL010000256.1:3789-4395 GCA_964549095.1 uncultured Elusimicrobiaceae bacterium | reverse complement strand
CTTCCTTTTCCAGCGCCTTTGAGACGGCGGAGAAGGTGTTGGCGTCCAGCGCGGCCAGCCGCGGGGAGATGCCTGACTTTTCGCCGGCCTTGTCTATGCGGCTCAAGAGCAGGGTGCCGGCCGAATCGGTCTTTACGACGTTCTTCTTCATCAGGTCGTAATAATCCTCGTTCAGCAGGTGTATCAGCGTGCCCCAGTCCCTGGGGTTGATGAACGGCTTGTCGCCGGAGACGAAGAAGAGCCGGTTCTTCCCGAGCTTGAGCAGTTCGTCGTCGGCGCGCTGCAGGTTCTCGCCTATGTGGAAATCCTTTTTAAGCTCTTCGGGGGCCATGCTCTTCAGGAATCTCCTGACTTCGGATTTGCCCGAGGCCGGCAGGGCCAGCAACAACACTATATCGAACGTCTTTTCCATAGTTCCTCCCGGTGAATAATATGTAACAATTCTAAACTATCTAAGGCCCTTGGTCAAGGTCTGTCCCCGATGCTGATTTAGTATAATGTTCTCCATGACGCCTCTCAACATCATGTGGACCGTTTTCATCGTTACCGCCTCGGCCCTGTTCATCGCCGATATTAAAATGTCGGCCGGCAAGGCGCACGAGATCT
>CAZJUL010000256.1:0-3779 GCA_964549095.1 uncultured Elusimicrobiaceae bacterium | reverse complement strand
GTGGCCACCTTGTTCGGCCTGCTGACCGGCTACATGCTGGGCAAAGAGCGGATGCTGGAGTTCTTCACCGCGTACGTCATAGAGTATTCGCTCTCGATGGACAACATGTTCGTGTTCATCATGATCTTTTCCTATTTCAGCGTCCCCAAGAAATACCAGCCCATGATACTGACCTGGGGCATACTGGGCGCCGTCTTCATGCGCCTTGTCCTCATAATGGCCGGCGTGAGCCTGATAAACGCTTTCTCCTGGCTGATCTATGTGTTCGGCGCCATCCTTATCTATACCGCCGTAAAGATGTTCACGCACGGCGGCGAGGAGATGGACCCCGGGAAGAACCCGGTGCTGAAGCTGCTGGCCAGGCTCATCCCCATCGACCACACCCTGGAGACCGGCGGCTTCTTCGTCAAGAAGGAGATCTGGCACGCCACGCCCCTTTTCGCCACGCTCATCGTCATAGAGACCTCCGACCTGATCTTCGCGGTGGATTCCATCCCGGCGGTGCTGGCCATCTCCAAAGAGCCCTTTATCGTCTATACCTCCAACGTCTTCGCGGTGGTGGGACTGCGCTCTCTCTATTTCTTCCTCGCCGCCATAATGGATTCTTTCCGCTTCCTCAAGGCAGGCATCGCCATCATCCTTTTTTATGTCGGCGTGAAGATGCTGATCTCCAATTTTTACCACATCTCCGCGCTGGTCTCCCTAAGCGTGGTGCTGGGCATCCTGGCCCTGTCCATAATCCTGTCCCTGGTCATAAAACCGACGCCCGCTCCTGAAACTTTGAAATTCTAAGCCGCGCCGGCCGTGATCACATAAAAAGACCGGGGAGCGGAATATCCGCTCCCCGGTGATCATTTCAGCCGCGCAATTGCGGCGGGAGTTTATTTCTTTTCTTCGGGCTTCTTTTCGGCGGCGGCCGGCTGTTCCTCGGCCTTTACTTCGGGCTGCGTGACGATGTCCAGCAGTTCCACGTCGAACACCAGCGTGGAGCCGCCGGGTATGGCGCCGGGCCTGCCGTCGTCGCCGTAAGCGGTGTCGGAGGGGCAGACCAGCTTGGCCTTGCCGCCCACCTTGATCTTCTGCACGCCTTCGGTCCAGCAGGCGATCACCTGGTTAAGCGGGAATTCGGCGGGCATGTTTCGGTCCACGGAGCTGTCAAAGACCTTGCCGTCCGTGAAGGTGCCGTGATAATGGACTTTCACGTCGTCGGTGGCTTTGGGGTTGGCGCCGGCGCCTTCCTTTACCGGGATATAGATGACGCCGCTTTCCAGCTTCTGGGCGCCCGGCTCTTTCGACATCTTTTCAAGGAAGCCCTTGGATTTGTCTTTTTCAGCCCTGGCCTTGGCCTTTTCCTTTTCCATTATGACGTCCTGCTTCTTGGTCATGAACTCGTTGAACTTGGGACCGAAGGTGTCGTCCACCTTGGCCGGCGCGTTCTTCAGCGAGTCGTTGATGCCCATGACTATATACTTCACTTCCTCGGCCGTGAAATTGTACGGCTTGAGGCTCCGGGAAACCATCTTGTTCCCGAGGAAATAAAGGGCCTTCTGGTCGTCGTTCATCTTGACGCTCTCCGCCGGTTTGGCGGCTTTGGCGGGCTTCGCGGGCTCCGCCGCGGCGGCGAACGCCGGCAGGGCGAAGACGAAAGCCAGGCACAATATCTTTTTCATATTCCGTAATCCTCCTGTAACATACCAACGCCTATAATATAATAGCAAAATTGCGGCGCGGCCTTAAACCGGCCGGGCCCGTCGGCGGCGCTTTTTAGATTACCGCGGCGAAATGATATAGAATATCACTGGTGCGCAAAGCTTTCTCTTATGGCATTTTCCGGCAATAAAGTATCGCGGGGCGTATGGGTGTGCCTGGCCTGCTGCCTGGCGGCCGCCCTGCTGCCCCCCCGCGCCCGCTCTTATTCGCTGAACACGGGCCTGGACGACCCGTATATCTTCAAGGCCGAAGTGCGCGACTGGTTCACTTCCGGTTCCATCCGGTACCGCATCGCCTCGCTGACCCCCGCTTCCTGGTGGCTCCCGCACCAGGACAAGATCTACATGGGCAGCACCATGGATTACCGGAACCTGGACAGTACGCTGCCGGTCTTCTCGGCGGAAGTGCGCCCGCTGAAATGGGCCGCGGCGGATTTCGAGGTCGGCGACAGCCGTTTTTCCAAAGGCAAGGCCTACATCCACAACTGGATGGACGGCGAGAAGCGCGCGCTGCTGTTCTACAACAGCACGGTCTGGTTCTCCCCCGACCACAGGGATTACGCCGAGTCTTCGGCGCGGCTGACCGGCACTACCCGGCTTTACTCGGCCAACGCCTATTTCCGCGTCTACAGGACCAGCGTGCGCGCGCTCCACGACGAATACGACGTGCAGCACAGCCTGGAGCTTTCAGCCGGCTACAGCTGGTATGAGGACCGGCTCCGGATAACGCAGGGCGCCACTATCCTCTCGGTCGACATTTTCCCCAATCCCCCGCCGCTGGGCGCCATCGCGGGGCTGGACTCACGGTTCAATATGACCTGGCAGGGCTGGCGCGTGGGTTTAAGGGAGAGGACGCGGATCTCGAAGGAATGGGCGTTCAACGCCAAGTTCGCTTTCGGTCCCACGATGTGCTACAGGGGAGAGGGTTTCTGGAACCTCAGCAGCTCCAGCTACGGGAACCTGGGCAGTTCGCGGATCAGGCACAAGGTGACCGGCCAGGTGCTGGAGCTGTCGGCTTCCGCCGAATGGAAATTCTGGCAGCGCTTCCACCTTACCGCCGGGTATATGGGCTGGTATTACCGGCTGACTTCCGGCGAGCAGAACACCTACTACGCCAACGGCACCCGGACCACCGAGCAGATCACGGAATTCGACGCTTCCAGAAAAGGCTTCTTCTCATCGCTTTCCTTTAAATTCTGACAATTAGAACAGCATCGCCGCCAGCTTATAGCACACAGCCGAGATAAGCGCCGCCGCGGGAATAGTTATTATCCAGGCCCAGACTATGCGGCCGGCCACCCCCCACTTCACCGCGCGTATGTTCTTGATCGTGCCGACGCCCACAATGGCGCCGGTTATGGTGTGCGTGGTGCTGATGGGCACGCCCAGGGCGGACGCTCCGAACAGCACCAGCGAAGCACCGAATTCCGCGCAGAAGCCGTCCACCGGGCGCAGCTTGGAAAGCTTGTTCCCCATGGTCTTGACTATGCGCCAGCCGCCCGACATCGTGCCCAGGGCTATTGTGGCGTGGCAGGACAGCACTATCCAGAGCGGCACGTGGAATTCCGCGCCCAGGTAGCCGGCGCTGAACAGCAGACCCGCTATGATGCCCATGGTCTTCTGCGCGTCGTTGCCGCCGTGGCCCAGGCTGTAGGCCGCGGCCGACAGCAGCTGCCCCTTGCGGAACAGGTGGTCCACCCTGGCCGGCGTGGAACGCGAGGCCAGGTTGTAGACGATAACCCCGAGCAGCAGGCCCAGCAGCATGCCTACCACGGGCGAGATGACGATGAAGGCCAGCGTCTTTATGATGCCCTGCATCATCAGCGCCGAGGTGCCGGCCTTGACCAGCGCGGCGCCTATCAGGCCGCCCACCAGGGCGTGCGACGAACTGGAGGGAATGCCGAAATACCAGGTGATGATATTCCAGGAACAGGCCCCCATCAGCGTGCCGAAGATGATGTAGCTGTCCACCTGCGCTATGTCCACTATGCCCTTGCCGATCGTGCCGGCGACGTGCAGGCCGAAGAAGGCGAAGGCGATGAAGTTGAAGAAGGCGGCCCACATGACCGC
>CAZJUL010000255.1:0-4399 GCA_964549095.1 uncultured Elusimicrobiaceae bacterium | reverse complement strand
TTCCGGCTGCTTTTGCTCTTCGAAGCGGCTCCGCTGTTCCCGCTCCTTTTCGGCCGCGGCGGGGCCGGTTGAAAGTGTCTGGCCGCGCTCTATCCTGCCCAGCTTCTGTTCCAGGTGCTCTATGCGGTCGGACAGCCGCGCGATAGCCTTGCGGAGAAGCGTTATCTCGCTTTCGTGGTTTTCGCTCATAGGTTTCACCCGGCGGTGGCGCCGGCCGCCTCCATTTCAACCGCCATCTTCTTCGTCTTCGCCATATCCAGCTTGCCAGAGCCCAGCATCGGCAGCTCGGCCAGCTTGTGGAAACTTTTTTTGTCCGGCATCCAGAGGTTGGGCAGGCCGGAATTCCCCAGCTGCCCGTACAGCGCGTCCAGGTCGCCGGCGTAGGTGTGCAGCACCACTATCCTTTCCCCCCGCTTCGCGTCCGGCGCGGCTGTGACCGCGAAGGTGCGGTCTATGATGCCGGCCAGCTGGTGCAGCTTCTCCTCGATCTTTATGTGCGGCACCATCTCGCCGGCTATCTTGCTGAAGCGGCTCAGGCGGTCGGTGATGGTGACGAAGCCGTCGTCGTCTATCGCGGCGATATCGCCGGTGATATAATACCCGTCCCTGATGACCTCGGCGGTCTTCCCCTCGTCGGCCAGGTAGCCCTTCATCACGTTCGGGCCTTTCACCAGCAGCAGGCCGGGGGTGTTCACGCCCAGCTCTTCGAAAGTATCCGGGTTCACCACCTTCATGGCTATGCCGGGCAGCGGCCGGCCTATGGTGCCGGCCTTGCCCCCCTTCTGCCTGATGCCGTCAATGTCCACGTCGGGGGTGTTCAGCGAGGCCGCGGGCGAAAGCTCGGTGCAGCCGTAGCCCTCCAGCGCCTGCACTCCGTATTTTTCCTTGAAAGCCGCCGCTATCTCCTCGCGCAGCTTCTCCGCGCCGACCACCACCAGGCGCAGCCATTTGAACTGCTTCGGCTCCACGCGCCGTATGTAGGCTACCAGGAAGCCGGGCGTGCCCAGCAGCATGGTGACCTTGTTCCTTTCCGCCAGCCGGCCCACGGTCTGCGCGTCCAGCGGGTTGTAATGGTAGATCACGCCGAACCCGACTATCAGCGGCAGCCACAGCGTGACCGTGTAGCCGAAGGAGTGGAAGAACGGCAGCACGCCGAGCAGCCGGTCGGCGGGCGTCATCTGGTAGATCTGCGCCATGGCCTCGATGTTGGCGTGTATATTGGAATGGGACAGCATAACGCCTTTCGGGTCACCGGTAGAGCCGCTGGTGAAGATTATCGTGGCCGTGTCGCTCAGCGGCGCGTCCGCCTTGCGCAGCAGGGATTTCCGCAGCGCGAACAGCGGGGTGAAGAACAGCGTCAGCGCCACGCCCAGCGCGTCTATCTTCGAGATCCCGGCGGCGACGTCCTCTATGAAGATCATCTTCTCGGACACGGGCCAGCCCATTTTCTCGGCCAGCTTTTTGGAGACCAGCATCTTTTCTATGCCCGCCTTCTGCGCGCAGGCCAGTATGGTCTCGTGCGTGTTGGTATAGTTCAGGTTGACGGGTGTCTTGCCGGCCAGCGCCACCGCGATGTTGGCCAGGGCACCGCCGCAGGACGGCGGTATTATGATGCCCACGTTCGGCGCGCGGCCGAGGACAGTTTCCAGCGCGCGCGAAAGCATCACGGAGGCGGTGAGCGCCGTGCCCAGCGTCATTTTTTTACCGCTCGAATCGGACATCGAGAACCGGAACCAGTGTTTTTTAGCCTCCTGCGCGAAAGCCAGCGGCAGCGGCAGCTTCTCGGCCAGGCGGTTCCCGAAGGCCCGCGTGCTCAGGTCCTGCATGGCGAAGCGTATTTTGGAGGGTTCGGTGTCGGAAGGCATCGGGGCGCCGAAGCTGACCGTGACCGGGTAGCCGAGGTCGCGCGGCCACTTGAACAGCGCGCGCCCGCCCTCGAAGGTGAACAGCCGGCCCCAAACGCCGTCCAGGTGGACGGGGATTATGGGCACCGACAGGCCTTTCACTATGCGCTCGTAGCCGTGGCGGAAGCGCAGCATCTGCCCGTGGCGCGAGATCTCGCCCTCTATGAAGATGCAGACCAGGTCGCCGTCCTCCAGCGCCGCGCGCGCCCCGTTCAGCGAATTGGCTATGGCGTGCGGGCCGTCGGAATGGGCTATTGGTATGCAGCCCGCCATTTTAAAGAACCACTTCATTACCGGCGCGTTGAAGTACTTCTTCAGCATCAGGAAATGCACCGGGCGCTGCAGCGCGCCCATCAGCAGGAGGGCGTCCACGAAAGAGATGTGGTTGGAGACCAGCAGCGCCCCGCCGTCCAGCGGGACGTTCTCGCCGCCCATAGTCCGGATGCGGTAGGCGATATTGGCTATAGGGTAGACGAAAAGCCTGATGACGAACTCCGGCAGCACCGTCATTATGTGGCCGGCCACCACCAGCGTCATAATGCCCAGCACCAGGAAGATCTCCGCGGGGTTCAGCTTTAAATACCCGCTGGTCAGCCACAGGAAGCCGGAGGCCAGCAGCACGCCGGTGAAGGACATCACGTTCCCGACGGCTATGAACTTGCCCAGTTTCTCCCTGGGGCTCCTGTACTGCACGAACGCGGTCAGGGGCAGGATGAAAATACCGCCGCTGAAGCCCAGCAGGAACAGGTACACGGAGGTGTTCACCGCGGAACCGAAGCTGAAAGCCAGCGTCAGGGAGAAAAGCACCAGGCCGAACGCGCCCAGCGGCACCAGGCCCAGCTCAACCCTGTTCTTCGAGAGGCGGCCCGCCACGAAGCTGCCCAGGCCTATGCCCAGCGCCACCACCGCCTGCAGAACGCTCAGGGTCATATCCTTGGCGTTCATCAGTTCCTTGCCGTAGATAAGGATGTTCATCTGGAACATAGCGCCTACGAACCAGAAATACGCGCCGGCCATCAGCGACCGGTAGACGCTCTCGTAGCCCCGCAGGTCGCGGAGGTCCGCGATTATCTTCGCGGCCACGTTAAGCTGGAATTTATCCTGCGAGCCCCGCGCCCCGGTTTCCGGCACGAAAAAGCTGGACGCCAGCCCTATCGCGGCCACGGCTATGAAGAAGAGCGCCCCCAGGTGGTAATTCCCGTTAACGACCGTGATGAGGACGCCCGCCGCGGCGGTGCCGAGTATTATCCCCAGGAAGGACAGCATGGACATCAGGCCGTTGCCGTGCGAGATGTCCTTCTCTTCCAGCAGCTCCGGGATCACGGCCAGCTTCACCGGCCCGAACAGCGCGCTGTGTATGCCCATGAAGAACAGCACCGTCACCATAAAAGGAACGCTCTTATAATATATGGTAGCAAGCCCGGCGACCATCAGCGCCAGCTCGGCGGCCTTCAGCCAGATTATCAGCGACCTCTTGCTGTACTTGTCGGCAAGGGTGCCGGCGAAGCTGGAGAAGATTATAAAGGGGAAGACGAACGCGAAGCCGGCCGCCGCGATGACCTTGGCGGTCTGGTCCATGGGCAGCAGGGAGGCCGCCATCAGGGTGACGAAGACCTTGAAGGCGTTGTCGTTGAGCGCACCCAGGGCCTGCGTCGCCAGCAGGTTTATGAACCCCGCGTCCCCGGTCCCTATCTTTTTGTAATCCATAAAAGCCTCCGGTCCCGTGCAGTTATGAACCCCGCATATAGTTTACATGTAAACTATTGATTTGTCAAGGGTTATTTTGTAGTATCTTTTTTAAGCCCCCGCTGCCCCAGGAGAACCCCGATGAGAGAAACAGAACTGTTCGGCATGGACCCCAAAATTTACCGCTCTTACGAGATCCCCGTTTTCGGCGTGGCGCTGGTCTACAGGCGCCTGGACAACGCCGTCGCCAAATACCTGAACCGCTACAAGCTGAGCGTCATCAAATTCAACGTCCTTGCTATTATAGAATATCAGGGCGGGGCGGAGGGAATAAGCCAGGTGGAGATAAGCAAGCGGATCATTGTCGGCGCCTCCAACATCGCCCGCCTGCTGGAAAGGATGGAGGGAGAAGGGCTGGTGAAGCGCTACCCCCACAAGACCGACCGCCGCGTGAACCTGGTGCGCAACACACCGAAGGCGAAAGAGCTGCTTGAACGGCTCTGGGACGGGTACGACGGGATAATACGCGGGCTGGCCGCGAAGCTGACCCCCGGCGAGCAGAAAGCCGCCGCCAAACTGATGGCCAAATGGTTCGTGGCGCTGGACGACCGACACCCTAACAGCAAGACAATTTAAAAAAAGATAATCTGCTTATCTAAAACTTCTTCTTCAGTGTTATCTTCTGCGTATTTCCCAGGTCGCCGTAAGGGGTTACGGCGTAGTCCAGTTGCGTGTTCCAGAAATTAATGCCCGCCCCGGCGCTGAAGCCGGTGTTGTTGATGGCCGCAACGCGATTGCTGCTCAAATAG
>CAZJUL010000254.1:0-4411 GCA_964549095.1 uncultured Elusimicrobiaceae bacterium | reverse complement strand
GATTATTCCGACTTCTACGAGCGGATCGCGGTCTGGCTGGAGAGGACCGGAGGAAAATGCCTGGCCTGGTGCCTGATGCCGAACCATTTCCATATCCTGGTGCTGCGGGGCGAACTCCCGCTTTCCGAAATGATGCACCATGCCATGACCGGCTACGCCGTCAACTTTAATTTGCGTCACGGCCGCGCCGGGCACCTTTTCCAGAACAGGTATAAGGCCATAATGTGCGACCTGGAGCGATATTTGCTGGAGCTGGTGCCATACATACATTTGAATCCATTGCGCGCCGGGCTGGTGGAAGATCTCGCAGGGCTTAAAGATTATAAATGGTGCGGGCACGCCGCCGCGGCTGGAGGAGTTCCGGACGGGTTACTGGACAGGGGCGAACTGCTTGCACACTTCGCCAATCCGGAGATGCCGGCTGTTGAAAAATACATGCGTGTAATGGCGGAGAAGGCGGCTGCGGAGTGCACAGATCTTTCCGGCGGCGGCTTGCTGCGGAGTTTCGGCGGGGAGAGGACCGTGCTGGAGACATTCAAGAAGGTGGATAAGGTGTTTTCCGACGAGCGGATACTGGGGGACAGCGCCTTTGTGGAATCGATATTAAGGAATGCCGGGGAGGTCCAGAAAAAAGATGCAAAAACCCGCGCGGAAGTGCTGTCGGCCGTAGAAAACATGACCGGTATCGAAAAAGAAGAGATATTTAGGCATACTCATGAAAGGGGGGCTGTGCAGGCGCGCGCGATATATTGCTTTTTATGCGCTAAAGACGCCGACTCTACCGGCAGCGAGCTGGCGAGTGAGCTGTGTATGACCCGGGGTGCTATCTCGAAGCTGGTGGCAAAAGGCAGGGGCCTGGCGAAGGCGCAAAAGTTAGGAAGTTAGGAAACAACGTCCCCTCCCCCCTTGACATCTATTTGGCTATTTGGCAAAATAGTCAAATATGAAACAGGCGCATAAGAAGGACTTCGCGCGGCAGGCGGCGGTGCTGAAGGCGATGGCTCATCCGACCCGGCTACTGATACTTAATTCTCTCAAGAAGAGGGAAACCTGCGTCTGCGAGCTGCAAGAGCTGGTGGGCGACGATATGTCTACCGTGTCCAAGCACCTGCTGGTCTTGAAGAACGCCGGGCTGGTGGCGTCCCGCCGGGAGGGGAACTGGCTGCATTACAGCCTTACCTGTCCCTGCGTGCTGGAATTCGCGGAATGCATCAAGGGCGTGATCTGATGAACTGGAAAGAAGAATGGCGCTGGCTGGCCGGTTTCGCCGCCGTGTTTTTCGCGTTTTATTTCCTGCCGGTGGGGCTGCCCCGCTTCGACGGCGCGATAACCGAGGCGCTGGAGCTTACGAAGTGGTATACCCGCGAGCACGTGGTGCTTTGCCTTATCCCGGCCCTTTTCATAGCCGGCGGCATTTCGGCTTTCGTCAGCCAGGCCTCGGTAATGAAGTATTTCGGCGCCCGGGCCAATAAGATCCTTTCCTACGGCGTGGCCTCGGTTTCCGGCACGATACTAGCGGTCTGCTCCTGCACCGTGCTGCCGCTGTTCGCCGGCATCTACAAGCGCGGTGCGGGCCTGGGCCCCGCTATCGCTTTCCTTTATTCCGGCCCGGCCATAAACGTGCTCGCGATAGTGCTTACCGCCCGCGTGCTCGGTTTTGAAATGGGCCTGGCGCGCGCCATCGGCGCGGTAGTGTTCAGCGTGGTGATCGGGGCCGCTATGCATTTCATCTTCAGGCACGAAGAGCTGGCCAAGGCCAAAGCCCAGGAGGATTTTCCGGAGCCTGAAGTAAAGAGGCCGCTGTGGCAGACCTCCCTTTATTTCGCGTCCATGGCCGCCGTGCTGGTTTTCGCCAACTGGGCCAAGGCGGACCCTTCCGACGCTTTTTTTTACTCGGTCTTCCGGGTTAAATGGCTTTTGACCGGGGCCGCTGCAATAGCGCTGGGGGCAATGCTCAAACTCTGGTTCGGCGCCGACGGAAAAAAACTCGTTCTCGCCGGCCTCCCGGCCATACTCCTCGCCCTTGTCTTCGGCGGCCTGCCCATACTTTCCTTCTCGGCGGGTTTCATCGGCCTGTCCTGGCTTTTGAATTCCTCGGGGGAGGGGGAACTGAAAGACTGGCTGGCCGCCTCCTGGGACCTTTCCAAGCAGATCTTTCCGCTGCTGATAGGCGGCGTGCTGGTGTCGGGCTTCCTGCTCGGCAGGCCCGGACACGAGGGCGTGATCCCGTCCGCCTGGGTGGCCTGGGCGGTAGGCGGCAATTCCTTCTGGGCCAATTTCTTCGCCTCGGTGGTGGCGGCGTTCATGTATTTCGCCACGCTTACCGAGATCCCGATCTTGCAGGGGCTTATGGGCTCCGGCATGGGCAAGGGCCCGGCGCTGGCCCTGCTGCTGGCGGGCCCGGCGCTTTCGCTGCCCAGCATGCTGGTGCTTAAAAGCGTGATGGGCGCAAAAAAAACCGCGGTGTATATCGCGCTGGTGGTGGTAATGGCTACTTTCAGCGGGATGTTCTACGGAGCGTCGTTTTAACTATTAAGGAGGGAACAGATGAAAATAGAAATATTCGGGCCCGGCTGCCCCAAATGCCAAACCGCCGAAAAGCTGGTCAGGGACGTATTGTCCGAACTGAAGCTCGCCGCCGAGGTTGTGAAAGTAACGGATATCAATGAGATAGTGGACCGGGGGATAATGTTCACCCCCGCCATCATTATCGACGGCAAGAAGGTCTGCTAAGGCAAGCTTCCGACCGCGCAGATGGTCAAAGATTGGCTTAAATGATCAAGGACTGGAAAGGCATACCCAGGGCTGAGATCCCCTGGCATCCCGCGGTGGACGAGTCCAAATGCAACGGCTGCAAAAAATGCTTCGAGTTCTGCAGCCACGGGGTTTACGATTTCGACGCGGCCCGCAAGAAAACGCGCGTCGCCCGGCCCGGCGAGTGCGTGGTCGGCTGCAGCTCCTGCAGGGGGCTCTGCGAAACGGAAGCCATCTCCTTTCCGCCCCTGTCCGTGCTGACGGATCTGCTTAAGGCCCGGGGCCTGGTCTGAGAAATATATGAACGAACAAAATAAAATGTCCGATAATACCGCGCCAAAAGGGCCGGGTGCAGCGCTGAAATACACGCTTATAGCCTTTGTCGCCGTTAGCGCGGGCGCGATAGTTTACAAGATAGCGGCAAAGCCGGTCGGCCTTCAGCCTGCCCCGGCTGAAACGGCCGCCGTTCAGGAAGCCGCACCGCTCCCGGCCAAGCCCGCCGGCGCGGCCTCCAAATCCCGGGTTAAACCCGCGGCTGAGGCTAAAACCGCGGCGGTTTATTATTTCTATACCAATACGCGCTGCTCTTCCTGCAAGGCCATAGAGGAATATACCAAAGCCGCGGTGGAGAAGAATTTCACGGCCGATTATAACGGCTGGAAAGTCGTTTTCAAAGGCGTCAATGTGGACGATGAGGCCAATTCGCATTTCGTGCAGGATTACTTCCTCAACTCCAAGTCGGTGGTGGTGCAGAAGTTCGCCGGGGAAAAGGCCCTTAAGTGGGCGAAACTGGAGAAGATCTGGCAGCTGCTCGGCGATAAAGAGGCTTTTACCGGCTACATCACGGCCGAAACGCGGAAACTGCTGGATGAAAAATGAGCGCTGAATTCTGGGCGGCGGCAGCGGCGGCTTTGTGGACAGGGGTGCTTACCTCGGTAAGCCCCTGCCCGCTGGCCACCAACATCGCCGCGCTGGCGTATATCTCGAAGCATTCCGGCGCCAGCCGGCTGGCCGTGCTGGCCCAGGGCGGGCTTTACGCGCTGGGCCGGGCGCTGACCTATATGGTTATCGGCTTCCTGCTCGTAAAAAGCCTGCTGGTCGCGCCGTCCTTCTCTTTCTTCATGCAGAAATACGGCAACCAGGTCCTATCCCCCGTACTGGTGCTGGCCGGCATGTACATGCTGGGTATGCTGGGGAGCGGGTTTGCCGGTTTCAGCCTGTTCGACCCCGCCAGGATGAAAGCGGGGGCCGGGCCGCTGCCCGCGTTTTTGATGGGCCTGGTTTTCGCTTTGGCCTTTTGCCCGGTTTCGGCGGCCCTTTATTTCGGCGTGGTGATCCCGCTTGCGGCTAAAAATTCCTCACCCTTCTTTTTGCCGCTGCTTTACGGGCTGGGCACGGCCCTGCCGGTTATAGCCATAGCGGCGTCCCTGGATTACGGCCTTACCCGCCTGCCCGCCGTGTCCGGTTTCGCCGGCAGCTTTCAGAAATACGCCAAGCCCGGCACCGCCTGGGTGTTCATAGCGGCGGGCGTGTACATGGGATTTAAGTATATATTCGGCGTCATTTAGGAGGATACCATGAAAACTTATCACGACAAAACTCGCTCTTTGGTCAGGAAAGCCTACGGCCAGGTCGCCAGGGCGGCGAAGCCCGTCAG
>CAZJUL010000253.1:2491-4423 GCA_964549095.1 uncultured Elusimicrobiaceae bacterium | reverse complement strand
CCCGCCGCGGCCTGAACTATGTTGCACATCTGCCTGGTTTTACGGCTTTTCATCTGCCCGGCCCCCGCAGGGGCGGCCAGCACGGACACTGCGGTTTCCACGGCCGCCGTAACCGGGCATACGATACCGCTGTTCGGCAACACCGCCGTGATAAAGGATCCGCAGCAGCCGGCCCCGTTCGAGCTGGTAAAGGAATCCCCCGCTGAATTCAAAGGCTCGGGGCCGAAGCCCGTGAAGAAGAAAAAAAAGCCCGCCGCCCCGGCCCGCCCGCCGGAAAAGAAAGCCGAAACAAAGCCACCCAAGCGCAAGCTGGTGCCGGTATCGTTCTACGACAAGTGGGAGTCCCGGCGCGTGAATTGCGAGTGGTTCCTGGGTAAGGTCTTCATCCCGGCTTACGAGGGCGAGCCCGCCCAGGACCTTAAATGGCGGCCGGCCCCGCCGCCGCCCACGCTGGAGTACGGCTACTGGCGCACCCACCAGCAGCCGGCCCCGGTGCCGCGGCGCGGCCCCAAGATCCGCCTGGACTGACTTCTTTCCTGAAAACCCGCGCGCTCATATCCCGCCGGCCGTATCCGTAATACTACGTATATGGAAGGGCGGAATTCCCGATAGATGCCCGGGCGGCAATGGGCTATACTAGTCTTTTGTGCCGGCCCCGTCCGGCGGCTGGAACCCCGCGGAAACCGGGCGGAACCCCGTTGAGCCGCGGTGTTGATTAATATGACCTTATTCTGTATACTGGCATTCAGGGGGGATCTATCAATAAATCCGGAAAGAACAAAGCGTTTCCGATAGCCGGCATCGGCGCATCCGCCGGCGGGCTCAAGTCGTTCGAGGCGCTTCTGGGCGCGCTGCCGCCTGAGCCGGGGATGGCTTTCGTGCTGGTTCCCCACCTGGCCCCGCACTTCAAGAGCCACCTGGCCGAGATCCTGGCGCGCAACACCCGGCTTCCCGTCAGCGAGGTTAAGAGCGGGGAGAAGGTCTCTCCGGACCGGATCTACATACTTCCCCCGAACCGAGCTATTCTGATAAAAGGGGGAACTCTCCTCCTTTCCCCGGCCGGCCCCGGTTCCGACCGGCACCATCCCATCGATAACTTCTTCCGCTCATTGGCCGCCGACCAGGGTAAACGGGCGGTCGGGATACTCTTATCGGGAGAGGGTTCCGACGGGACCGAAGGACTGCGGGCCATCAAGGAAAAAGGCGGCACGACTTTCGCTCAGGATGAGGAAACAGCGGAGCATTTCAGCATGCCTCATTCAGCCGCCGTTTCCGGCTGGGTGGATTTCATCCTTCCCCCGGCCGGGATCGCCAAAAAGCTGGGCGCGGCGCCCAGCGGCGGCGGGCGGAGAGTAAAGGGCAGGCCTGGGAGCGAAGGGTTTATGAACAGGATCCTGGCGCTTCTGCGGACCGCCAAGGGAGTCGAGTTCTCGCTTTACAAGCAGAGCACGCTGCGCCGGCGGATACAGCGGCGCATAGCCCTGATGGGCTTCAGCGGCCCGGAGAGTTACTTCCGCGCGCTGAAAGCTGACCCCGCCGAACTCGAGCTGCTCTACCGCGATATGCTCATTTCCGTAACGTCGTTTTTCCGGGAGCCGGAATCTTTCAGGGGGCTGAAGCGCTTTGTCTATCCGCGCCTCTTTAAGATCCGGTCCGCCAACGCGCCGCTCCGCATCTGGGTGCCCGGCTGTTCCACCGGGGAAGAGGCCTATTCCCACGCCATTAACCTGGTGGAATACCTGGGGGTCAGGGCGTCCCAGATGCCTTTCCAGATCTTCGCCACGGACGTGAATCCCTCCGTGATAGAACACGCCCGGGCCGGGCTCTACTCCGGGAAGATCAGGGCGGAGCTTTCCCCGCAGCGGCTGCGGCGCTTTTTCGTAAAGACGAAGGACGGCTACAGCGTAGTCCCGGCCATCCGCGAGCGGTGCG
>CAZJUL010000253.1:0-2481 GCA_964549095.1 uncultured Elusimicrobiaceae bacterium | reverse complement strand
CTTCGCCGCGCAAAACCTGGTGCAGGACCCGCCCTTCACCAACCTGGACCTGATCAGCTGCCGCAACCTGCTTATCTACCTGGGCCCGGCGCTCCAGGAAAAAGCCCTGAAGATCTTCCAGTACGCCCTGAAACCCCGCGGCATCCTGATGCTGGGCCGTTCGGAGACGATAGGGGATTTTTCAGGCAGGTTCTCGCCCCTGGAAGCGCAGGGCAAAGTGTTTTCCGAACGGACCTCCGTCTCGAGGGAACCCATAGACTTCATCCGGGCCGGCCGCTTCCTGGAGACCGGGGCCGCCTTTAATAACCCCGAGCTCGGAGCCCAGGGACTGCATGACCAGGCTTCCGGCGCCGGCGACCTGCAGCGCGAGGTGGAGAGCGTCCTCCCGGCCCGCTATATCCCCAACGGCGTCATAGTGAACGGCGAACTGGAGATCCTCCGGTTCCTAGGCAACACCTCGCCGTATCTCCAGGCGGCGCCCGGCAAGCCGGGCATGAATCTCCGCCGCATGGCCCAGGGGGAATTCCTGCTGGAGCTCCGCGCGGCCATCCATATGGCTAAAAAGTCTGCCCGCGCCGTATACAAGGAACTCGCCGCGCCCCACCGCGGCAGGGCTTCCGGGCGCGTCCGCATAGAGGTGCTGCCCCTCAAAGCCTTCGACCTGCATAATGAGCACTTCCTGATCCTTTTCGAAGAGCTTCCGGGCAGGGAACAGGACCCGCTGCGGGCAGGCGGGACGGGTCAGGACAGCCGCCGGATCAGCGAGCTGAAAGAGGACCTGGCGGTCTCCGGCGAACACCTTAAGGCCATCATCGAGGAGCAGGAGTCCACCAACGCGCAGCTCAAGGCCTCCAACGAAGAGCTGCTTTCCAGCAACGAAGAGCTGCAGAGCATCAACGAGGAGTTCGAGACCTCCAAAGAAGAGCTGCAGTCCTCGAACGAGGAACTGATCACCTCGGCCGAAGAAGCCGTGCGGTCCAACCAGGTGCTGAACCGCGCCAATAACGATTTCTCCAACCTGCTGGCCAACATCGACATCCCCGTCATCCTGCTGGACCCCGACCTGACCATCCGCCGGTTCACGCCGCCGGCCGAGAAGGCGCTTAAGCTTTCCCCGGAGAAGCTCGGGCGGTCCATCGCGGACGTAAGGCTGCCGCTGCGCTGTCCCGGCCTGAAAGAGATGGTCAAGAACGTGATCAAGACCGGCTGCGTCCAGGAGCTGGAAGTCCGGCACACGCAGGGCCGCTGGTACTACCTGGTTCTCCGGCCTTACCGCGTGGGCAGGGGTAAGATAGCCGGGGCGGTGATGACGCTGGTCGACATCAACGACCGGAAGCGCTGGGAAAGGAACGTGCTGCGGCTGGCCACCCTGGTGCACGATTCCAACGACGCCGTCATCATCCGCGACCTCAAGGACAGGATCATCGCCTGGAACAAGGGCGCGCAGAAAATGTACGGCTACACCGACGCCGAAGCCGTGGGCATGAACCTGGAGGAGCTGGTGCCGGTGATCGAAGGCCCCCGGGCGCGCGAGCTGGCCCGCCTGGCGGCGCGCAATACGGAAACTCAGCTGGAGATCAAACGCCGCACGAAGGACGGCCGGCTGCTGGACGTGCTGCTCACCGTCACGATGCTGCGCAACGAGAAAGGGCGCCCGGTGGAGATCGCCACGACCGAACGGGATATCACGGAGCAGAAGCGGGCCGCCCGGGAGTTCCGCGGCCTGCACGCGCGCGTGATCTCCGCGCAGGAAACGGAGCGCAAGCGCTTCGCCAGGGAGCTGCACGACGGGGTCGGGCAGATACTTTCGGGCGTAAAATTCCGGCTGGAATCCCTGGGCGGGAAAGTCCGCCCGGGCGGCAGGGCGGCGGCGAAGATCCTGAAACTGGGCGGGCTCCTGGACCACGCCATCTCGGAGATCCGCCGCGTCTCGCAGAACCTGATGCCCTCGGAGCTGGAGCTGGGCCTGGAGCCGGCGCTGCGCACGCTTTGCCGCGAGTTCAAGGAACGCGCGAAGGTCCAGATGACGCTGCGGACGGAAGGCGTCCCGGAGGTCCTCGCGCCCGAGCTGAAACTGGCGCTGTTCCGCATCGCCCAGGAGGCGTTCAATAACATCGGAAAGCACGCCAGGGCGTCCAGGGTCACGCTTACGCTTTCCCGCAGCGGGAAAGAACTGGTATTAAGCGTCAGCGACAACGGGATAGGATTTACCCCCGGGCGCAGCCGGCGGCCGGGCGGGCGGGGCATAGGCCTCGCCAACATGCGCGAGCGGGTGGAATCGGTGGGGGGCCGCTTCGAGCTGCGGACGGCCCACAGCGCCGGGACCACGCTCAAAGCGACAGTGCCCCTGGCGGGACTTGGAGAAGAAGCTTTATGAAAAAGAAGACCCTGAAAAAGATCAAAGTGTTCCTGGTGGATGACCACCCCGTAGTGCGCGACGGCGTCCGCGCATTTCTAAACCTACAGGGTTCGGTTACGGTG
>CAZJUL010000252.1:0-4445 GCA_964549095.1 uncultured Elusimicrobiaceae bacterium | reverse complement strand
CCCTGCGAACCCCTTCTCGCGGCAAGCATGGGAGGCCGCGCGGCGTGGCCGACCGCGCGACATCTCGCGGATAAGCTTCCCCATACCGCAGATCCAGTGGGAAAGCGGAATTTATAATGTTACCTCGGGATGTTGCGCAAAGTAGGTTCGAACTTCATCCTGAAAACAGCGCCAAATTTCTGAAGTGTTAAAATTCGGCTTTCCGAAGCCCGCCGCCTGCCGCAACTCCCGGACTTTTTCCGACGGCTCGTCAGGGGCCCGATGAAGAAGGCTTCTCGGATACAGAGCAAAACCGCGCCAAGAGGCGCGGTTTTTAATTTTCCGGCAATTGCCGGCATTTTGCCGTTAAATTGCCTATATCATTATTTCCGCACATCGAGCTAAACTGAATATTTCCCTGTCTTATGCCCGCCGGTGCGCTTGATCAGACCGGCTTCCAGCAAGGGTTTCAGAATGAAGTGCGCGCCGGGCTTTGTGACTTTCAGCACGGCCATTATTTCCTGTATGCCGCGCGGGGCTTCCTTCAGGAGGCCCAGCAGCCGCTCCTGGTTCTTACTTATTGAAATACCTTTGCCGCCCGTAAGGGCGCGGACAGAATCTATCCGCTTCCAAGTTCGTTCAAGGGCTTCCAGCACCGTTTCAGCGGAATACTCCACCCAGCCGGAAATATCCCCCCCCTGCGTCTGGACGTTGTTCAAGGCACGATAATAGGCCATCCTGTTCTCCAGGAAGACTTCGTCCACCGCAAAGATGTGGTTGGTGTCGAACTGCTTGCGGTAAAGTTCCCAGGTGGCAAGTGCGCGGCCGACGCGGCCATTGCCGTCACCAAAGGGATGGATATACTCAAACTGGTAGTGAAGTATGGCGGAAGTTACCAAAGCTGGCCATTCTTTGCCGGGTCCATTAAGCCATTGGCATAATTCCTCGGTTAGGTATGGAACAGAGGCTGGCGGCGGGGGAGTGTGGTTACCGACAAAGACCTTGTAATCCCGGAAAGCGCCCATAGGGCCGCGATCCAGCGCGTTCTTGCGGCCTATCAAAGCATGGAGCTTCAGGATTTGAGGGGTTTTTATGGCGGCAATACCGGATTTTTTACCGATAAACCGCAGGACTTCAAAATAGTTCAGAATTTCCTGTACCGCACGCGGTCTGGCTCCCGGCACGGTTCCTCCGGCCGCCAATGTCTTAATCTCATAAAGCGACAGAGGATTGCCTTCTATAGCGGTAGAGCCGTGCGTCTGCCTGGCCAAAGCCTCGCGCTGCATATCGGGCAGCCAGCTAACACCTATCACGGCTCCCTGTATCTTGGATTTAAGTTCGGCCGCCTGCTCTATAACCTTGAGAAGGTGTTGGGTTGGGTTGAATTTAGGGGCAAATGCCATATACACAGTATAGCAGATAGTAAAGCATAAGTAAAGTAATACATAAAGTGACCAGCAGGCCTATAACTTCCTGCAATGCATAAAATACCGGGTCATTCGGTACTTTATGCAGGCAGAAAGTTTGAATCCGGGCCCCCCTTGGGGGCCGATATCAGTAAATAAAGCCGAATAGTATCCCCGCCGCGAACGCGAAGAGTACCCACCAGACGGCGTAGACCAGCAGCCCGCGCCTGCCTATCAGTTTCTGCGACATTATCATTGTGGGGATACAGGTGCCGACCGAACCCAGCAGGAAAGCGAAAGCCGGGCCGGGGCCGAGGCCCAGTTTCAAAAGCGAAAGCGTAAGCGGTATCTCCTCGCCCTCGCATACATACAGCGGCACGCCCAGCAGCACGGCTGCGATATAAGCCAGCGGTCCGGAAGAGCCGACATAGCGCACAATGAAATCCGGCGGCAGCAGCACTGTCAGCAGGCTCGCTATCGCCATGCCCAGCACGAAATACTTGCCGAGGTCTTTTATTATGTCGAAGAACACCGGCCAGAATTTTTTAGGCCCTTCCTCTTCCCCGCCTCCCGAGCAGCCGCAGCCTGAACAGCACTTTTTCAGCGGTTCCTGCGCGGGGATATCGAGAAAACCGAAGCGCCGGCGTTCCAGCCAGAGGAACAAGCCGCCTATCATCATCGCGCCGCAGAACGCGGCGGCCGCGCGGGCGGCCGCGAACTTCCAGCCCAGCACGGCGAAGGTCAGTACCAGCGTCTGCGGACTGACAAGCGGCGAAGCCAGCAGGAAACTGGTGACCGTGCCCAGGTCCGCGCCTTTCCGGCGCAGGCCTTCGGCCATAGGCATAGTGGCGCAGGAACAGCCCGGCAGAACCATCCCCAGGATGGAAGCCCTGGCCATGGAAAGCCAGCCGCCGCGCAGATGTTTCAGCGCGAACTCCGGCTTGAGGAAAACGTCCAGCGCCGCGCCCAGGGCGGCCCCCGCAAGGAAGTAGGGCAGCACCATCCAGGTAAGCGTCAGGAATTCTTTAGCAAAGGAATAGATGTAGCTCATTTTTAGCTATGAAAGCGCCGACTATAAAGAGGTACCCGTCACTTCCCGGAAATGGAGATATCTTTAAAGGCTATCCACGGCAGGACCTGCGCTCCGAAATCCGTTCTTTCGCGCGATATCCCGGTAATGTTCAGGAACATTTGCGGGATATTGCCGGAGATCATGGTCTCGCTCACGGGGTACAGTATTTTGCCGTTCTCTATGTAATAGCTGTTCTTGGCGATACCGGAAAAATCGCCGTTCTCGTTCGGCCTGCCGCCGGAGAACCGCGCCACCAGGAGGCCTTTTTTGACCGCTCCGATCATATCGTCGAAGCCCTTGTCCCCGGGGTCTACCACATAACAGTTCCCGCTGTTCGAGACCCTTTTAAGGCCGGTTTTCTTGGCTCCGTAGAGGCTCAGGATGAACGACTTAAGCGTTCCCTTATCGATGATCGTGAGGTTTTCCGCTTTATACCCGTCGGGAGTCACGAAATAGCCGTCGGCTATCTCGTCCGAGACGGGCTTTGAATGAACGGTAAGCCCCGTAGAGGCGATCTGTTCCCCCAGTTTAGCCTTGTAGACGCTAGTGCCCGCTATGAGCATGCTGTCGCGTATGGCCAGGTCGGTGATAAAGCCCAGGAAATCCCCGAGGCAGTCGGGCGTAACGATAATATCGCCGGTGAATTTTCCGGGAACGGGCTTCGTGTCGAGCTGTTCGGCGGACTGCTTCAGCAGGGTGTTCACCGAAGCGCAGGAGAGGAGGTCCTTTTCCAGGTTTTTGAGACTTGCCATGGAGTAATTAAAAGATGTGGCTCTTTTGCCGTCTTTCGTGGTGAACATCGGGAAAAAGCTGTAAAGGCCCTGGGAGGATTCAAAGTCCACCCCGTTGGAGTTGAGCAGGTATTCGGTGATCCGGTTGAAACCCAGTATCGATTGTTCCTGTATCGTTTGGGGGTATAACTTTTTTGCGCTCGAAAGATACTCTTCCAGTCTTTCGAACATCCTGTCCGTGTCCGGGGCGGTCACGCCGTTGTCGAACACCTGCGGCGGCTGGTTCCCGGAAATGTCGTACGCCTCGTCCTGCGGCGAGGCCTGGCTGGATTCGACGGCGTTCTGCGCGGCTTTTTCTATGGCGTCCCGCCCGTCCCCGTTCAGCGTCGCGGCGCCCCTTCTCTTGTCTTTTATCGCCGTAAGCCGGATCTCCGTGTTGAAGGTGGTGCGCAGCAGGGATATTTTCCCGGCTTCCACGTTAAGCTCGTGCTTCGCGGACCGGGCGAGCAGGCACTGCGCTTTCTGCGCGCCGGCTTTTTTCAGGGCTTCCAGGCAGAATTTCGCGGTAGCTTTGTCGGACATGTTATTTGCCTCCTATGTTGACCCGGCATTTTATCGCGGGGCCGCCCATCCCGACGGGGATAAGCTGTTTTTTTCCGCACATCCCGCCGCACAGCCACGCCATGTCGTCCGAGATCATGGTGACGCTTTTTAAGACATCGAAAGCGATGCCCGAAATCGTAGTATCCTTCAGCGCCCGGCCCAGCCTGCCGTTCTTTATTTCGTAGCCCAGCGGCACGCCGAACATGAATTCGCTGGTGCTGTCCGCCTGCCCGTTGCTGCATTTCATAAGGTAATAGCCGTCCTTCACGGAGGCTATCATATCCGCCAGCTTGTCTTTGCCCGGCAGGATAGCGGTGTTGCGCATGCGGATAAGCGGCTCGTCCGAGAACTGGTACGCGCGGGCGTTGCCGGTCGGCCTCACCTTGAAGTGCTCCGCCGATTCCTTATTGTGCATGAAAGTTTTCAGCACGCCTTTATCTATCACCACCGCGTCTTCGGCCTTCGTGCCTTCGTCGTCTACAAAGACGGGCACGGGACAGGTTTTTCCCAGCGCGGTGTGCGCGAAGTCCACCAGGGTCACCAGCGGGCTGGAAACCACCTGGTCCAGCAGGCTGCCCGCCACCGAACCGCCCAGTACCAAGTCGGCTTCGGTAGTGTGGCCGATGGCTTCGTGAGCCAGGATCCCCGCCAGGT
>CAZJUL010000251.1:0-4477 GCA_964549095.1 uncultured Elusimicrobiaceae bacterium | reverse complement strand
TGGTCCCGGTTGTCGCCCATCACCATGTAATGCCCGGGCGGCACGATGACCGGCCCGAAATTGTCGCGCACCAGCTCGGACACCATCTTGGCCAGGCCCCGCGTTTCCCAGAACCGCTGGTACTCTACCTGGAGCAGTTTGTCCGACGAGCCGGGATAGCGCCGCGAGTCCAGGTACTGCACATAGGGCTCGTCCCCGATAAGTTTGTCGTTTATGTAGACAGCCCCGTTCCTGATCTCCACCTTTTCGCCCGGCTGGCCTATGACGCGCTTGATAAAATCCTTGCCGTACTGCTTGCCGCCGCACTGCTGCTCTTCGGGGTCGGAGGACGGGAACTGGAACACCACGATATCGCCCCGCTTTATCTTTGCGAACGGGATCAGCTTTTTTTGGGTATACGGGATCCTGAAGCCGTAGATGAACTTGTTGACGAACAGGTGGTCCCCCTCCAGGAAGGTCATCCGCATGGAGCCGGAAGGGATCTTGAACGCCTGTATGAAGAGGTACATCACCACGGAAGCCAGCACCACGGCAGAAAAGACGGTCTCAGACCACTCCATATCCACGCCGAGGGGCGGCGGCGCGGCGTGCTTGTCCGCGGGCTTGTCCTTCTCGGCCCCGGCCTTGGCGGGGGCCGGCTTGCCGCCCCGCCTGAAATAGCCCCAGGCCCAGCCGGCTACGGCGGCCCCGAGGGCGTAAAGCACCTGCCGGGCCGAGAACATCGAGGTGGTCACCACATCCCCGCTGCGGTTGTCCAGGCTGACGGTCAGCAGCAGCATGCCCACGAAGGAGATCAGCGAGGTGAACACGGCGTGCCAGTGCCGCGCGAATTTTTCCGACTTGAACTTCCCCTTATCGTTGAAATGATGCGTCAGGAAAAGATGTATGCCTACCAGTATGCCTATCCAGAAAAGTTTTTCTTCCATTACGTAGGGCTCCTTAAATCTCTTGGCGTCAGGGGACAGTCCCCTTCTACCGCTCGCTGCGCTCGCCGGTAAAGGGGACAGTCCCCGGCTTCACTTACTAAACTCTTCAGTCCCCGGCTACTCATGAATACGCAAATCGATCCCCGAAAGTTTCCCGCTCCCTTATTCGTCCTGGTTCATCTTCAGCAGGGACATGAAGGCTTCCTGCGGGATATCCACGGAGCCGAGGGTCTTCATCTTCTTCTTGCCCTCTTTCTGCTTCTCCAGCAGCTTGCGCTTGCGGGTGATGTCGCCGCCGTAGCACTTGGCTATGACGTCCTTGCGCATCGCGCCCAGTGTCTCCCGGGCTATGAACCGGCCGCCCGCCTGGGCCTGGATGGCTATCTCGAACATGTGCTTCGGGATCAGCTTCTTCAGGCGCTCGCAGATATTGCGCGAGTTGGTCAGTGCCTTGGATTTGTGCACTATGAAGGACAGCGCGTCCACCACTTCGGCGTGCAGCAGGATCTCCACCTTCTGCATGTCGGAGGACTTGTAGCTGTGCGGCTCGTAGTCGAAAGAGGCGTAGCCCTTGGACACGGATTTCAGCTTGTCGTAGAAATCGATGATTATCTCCGAGAGCGGCAGCAGGTACTTTATCAGCACCCTGGTGGTGGAGATGTACTCTATCTTCACGTGCTCGCCGCGCTTCTCCTTCAGCAGGTTCATTATCCCTTCCATATAGGCCAGGGGCGCTATGATGTCGGCGTACACGTACGGCTCCATGATGTCTATGATGTCGCCGTAATGCGGGAAATCGGCCGGGTTCGTGAGCTCGACGTACTTGCTTTCCTTTTCGGCGGAGTGCGTCTTGGCCGACACCTTGTAGATGACGTTGGGGTTGGTGACTATCAGGGGGATGTTGAACTCGCGCTCCAGCCGCTCCCGGATGATGTCCAGGTGCAGCAGCCCCATGAAGCCCAGCCGGAAGCCGAAGCCCAGCGCCTTTGAGGTTTCGCCCTGGTAGTCGAAAGAGGAATCGGTGAGGCTCAGCTTCTCGATGGCCGCCTTCAGCGCGGTATAGTCGGTAGTGGTCACCGGGTAGAAGCCGGCGAACACCACGGGGTTAACGTCCTTGTAGCCGGGCAGCGGCGCGTCTATCGCCCTGTCCTTTTCGAAGATAGTGTCGCCCATCTTGATCTCGTGTATGTCGCGGATGCCGGCCATGAAGTAGCCGACTTCCCCGGTATTGATGGAGTCGGCCTTTACCAGCTTGGGCGTCAGGTAGCCGACCTCCTCCACCTTGTAGACGGCCCCGCTGGAATGGAAGGAGACCTGCTGGCCGGCCTTCAGCGTGCCGTCCACGACCTTGGTGAATATGACCACGCCCTTGTAGGTGTCGTAGAAGGAATCGAAGACCAGCGCTTTCAGCGGCCTTTTTCCGTCGCCCACCGGCTGCGGGATCTCCTTTATGACGCGCTCGAAGACCTCTTTCACGCCGCGGCCGTCCTTGGCGCTGATGCGCGAGGACTCCACCGGGTTCTTGAGCACTTCCCAGATCTGCTCCTCGGTGGCGTCGGCGTCGGCGCTGGCCAGGTCGATCTTGTTAATGACCGGGATTATGGTCAGGCCCAGGGTCTGCGCCAGGTGGGCGTGCGCCAGCGTCTGCGCCTCCACGCCCTGCGAGGCGTCCACCAGCAGGATGGCGCCCTCGCAGGCGGCCAGCGCGCGGGAGACCTCGTAGGAAAAGTCCACGTGCCCGGGCGTGTCTATCAGGTTCAGGATGTAGTCCTGCCCGTCCGCCTCGGACTTGTAGTGCATCCTTACGGCCTTGGCCTTGATGGTGATGCCGCGCTCGCGCTCCAGCTCCATGCCGTCCATGTACTGCTCTTTCATCTGCCGGTCCGGCACGGTATTGGTGATCTGTATGAAGCGGTCGGCCAGCGTGGATTTGCCGTGGTCGATGTGCGCGATGATGGAAAAGTTGCGTATATTCATGGTGTAAGCCGTAAGCAGGCGCCTGATCCCCGCCTATTTCACTTCCTCCTCGATGATCTTGCGTATCTCGGCCGAGGTGGAAAGCCCCAGCAGGTGCTGGGAGATACCCGAGAACTTCTCGAAATTCATGGAGCGCACCGCGTACTTCGACCGCAGGTACATCTTGATGGGCACCGACAGCATGTCCACGCCCAGCCCGACAAGCACCGGGATCGCGAAGGGGTCGGAGGCCATCTCGCCGCAGACGGACACGGGCTTGCCCTTCTTGTGGGCGGTCTGCACCACCAGGTTTATGATGCGCAGCACCGCGGGGTGGAACGGCTCGTACAGCTCCGACACGTACTGGTTTATGCGGTCCACGGCCAGGATATACTGCACCAGGTCGTTGGTGCCGATGGAAACGAAATCTATCTCCCCCAGCAGCGAGTCGAGTATGATGGCCGCCGCCGGGATCTCTATCATCACGCCGATCTCGGGGACGCCCCGCACCGCGTAGCCTTCCTCGGCCAGCTCGGTGCGCACGTCCTGCGCCACTTTCTTTACCGTGGCCAGCTCGTCCAGGGAGGACAGCATCGGGATCATGATCTTTATGTTCCCTTCCGTGTTGGACTTGTAGATGGCCTTGAGCTGCGTCTTCAGCATGTCGGGGTACTTGATGAAGAGGCGGATGCCCCTGAAGCCCATGAACGGGTTGCGCTCGTCCTTGAGGCCCTTTATGCCCAGCTGCGTCGCCCTGTCGCCGCCTATGTCCGCGGTCCTGATGGTAAGCGGCACGTGGGGGATGGCCTTGGCCACCGCCGAATAAGCCCGGACCTGCTCCTCCTCGGTCGGCACCGCCTCCCGGTTCATGTAAAGGAATTCCGTCCTGAACAGCCCCACGCCCTCCGACTTCATGTCCACAAGCTCCTGCGCGTCCGCGGAGGAATCCAGGTTGCACAGCAGGCTGATCTTGTGGCCGTCGCGGGTGGTGGCCGGCAGGCCCTTCAGGCGGTGAAAAAAATGTTCCTGCTTGTGCAGTTCCGTCTTGCGGACCTTGTATTTCTCGATTATCTCGGGCGTGGGCGCGATTATGACCATCCCCTGCTCGCCGTCCACTATGATGGTGTCCCCGCTGTTGAGCTGGCGGCTGATGTCGGACAGCCCCACCACGGCCGGGATGCCCATGCTCTGGGCGAAGATGGCGGTGTGGCTGGACTTGGAGCCCAGGTCCATGCAGAACCCCAGCACCTTGTTGGTCTCCCTGATGTGCAGCGTGTCCGACGGGTAGAGGTTGTGCGCGACGATGATGACCGGCTCCTTGAGGTCCTTCAGCATCACCTTCTCGCGGTTGACCAAATTGGAAAGGATCTTCTTGCCCACGTCGAAGATGTCGTGCTTGCGCTCGTGGAAGAACTCGTCGTCTATCTTCTCGAAATCCTCGGCCGCCTTGTCCAGGATCTCGGAGAAGGCGAACTCGGCGTTGACGCACCTGGAGACTATCAGCTTGGGGACCTCTTTCGTGATGAGCGGGTCTTCCAGGATCAGGTGGTGCGCGTCTATCAGCTTGGCGTGGTTCTTGCCCAGCACGTTGAGGA